>CAZKJJ010000344.1:0-3158 GCA_964553055.1 uncultured Acidimicrobiia bacterium | reverse complement strand
GCATTGGCCGTCCATCCAGTTGGTCGCCGTCTGCGCATCGTCACCCCGCGGTCACGCCACTACGGGATCATCGGTGGTGTCCTGGACAGGGCGAGGTTGCCGCGGCCCTTGCTCATGTGCGAGCCAGACCAGCTCGGGGTCGAGTGCGCGCACCAGCAGTTGGCCTTCTGTGTGTGGCTCGTCGAGTTCGCCATGCCAAACCGCGACGTCGCCAGCGACGACCATCGGACGCTCACCAGTCTCGACAACTACAACCTGGGAGCCGCGTGTGTGGCCCGGCGCCGGGAGGAGCCGGAGTCCGGGAAGTAGTTCGAGTTCGCCGTCCACTGGCACGTACTCCACGCCGGGCGCGTCGACCCACTCGCGGATCGTGTAGTTGGCTTCGTTGCGAGCGTCGTCAAGTTCTTGACTTTGCACGTAGATCGGTCTGCCGGCGAATAGATGGTTGCCACCGCAGTGGTCGAAATGGAGGTGGGTGTTGACGACGATGTCGACACTGGCAAGGTCGAAGTTCTGCTCGTCCAGTGGACGGAGGCGGGGATCGAGATCCGCTATCACTGGGTGCAGCTCCGTCATACCGGTGTCGACCAGCACACGCGCATCGGGATGGTCGATGACGTGAACGTTGACCGGCATCCGCTCGCCCTCGACGAAAAGGTCGGCAACGAAGACTGGTGTCACGGTGATCGGAGCCAGACCTCTCATTTGCGCCCGACGAAGTCGGCGCTCCGTTCGATGACGAACCCGGTGCCCGGCGCGATTGTCATGAGTTCCTCTGTCTCTTCTTGTCGGCAAGCCGCTTGGTCAGTAGTCAAATCGCTCGTCCCATTCAGTCCGGTGCTCCTCGATCCACTCCGCCGCCGCCGCCAATCCCTCAGGGTCACGACACAGTCACGCCACTGCCGACGGGTCTCCCGACGGATCAGAACACGGAGTCTTGCCCGAAGACGTGGCGACCGTTGTGGGGACGCACCTTCACTCTCATTACATTGGCTGGGTGCTCACCGCCTCAGACCCGCCCCAGCCCCGGTCCCCCAACGCCCAGATACGTGATCCACGCCGATGAGGAGAAATGGCCGAGATCTCACGACCCGAGCTGTGAGCTTCGCCGGCGGTGCCCCCGGTGATCGGCAGCGACATCTTGATGGCGGCAAAATGAATGCCGGTCACGACGTCGACGCAAGCTCGACGAGCAGCTCATCCAATTGCCCGAATGTCTCGTGCATCGCATCCAGCGCGCCGCCACCGTCGGCGTCGAGCGCTTCTTTCGAGGGATAGAGCTCACTGACGACAAGCAACGTCTTGCCGTCTGTCTCAGTCAGCGTGACCGTGGTGACGGAGCCGTTCTCTCCGCCTTCTTCGTTCGTCCAGACAATGCGCGATGGCGGTGTCACTTCGAGGTATCTGCCAAAGAAGTCCATGCCATCGCCGAATCCGAGGCGGTATGTGCCGCCGGTGCGTACATCCATCTCGCAGGATTGCAGCGTCATGCCCATCGATTTCGGCACCCACCAGCGCTTGAAGAGCTCGGGCTTCGACCACGCCTCGAATACCAGCCGCGCAGGAGCGTCGAAAGATCGCGTGACGACGACTTCGCGATCGGACTTCCGCTCCACCTTCGTGACGTTCTGTATCGGGGTGAGCTCACCGTGTCTTCTTGTGTCCATCAACTCTCCTTCCATTTCAATTCCTCGATGATCTGGTCGAGCTCTTCGAAGCGCTCGTCCCAGAGCTGGTGATACCTGTCGATCCACGCTGCCACTTCGTCGAGACGGCGAGCGCCAATTCGGCAGGTCCGTACGCGTCCGACCTTCTCGTTGACGACGAGTCCCGCCTCTTCGAGGACGGCGACGTGCTTCCTCATGCCTGTGAGGGTCATGTCGAACCGGTCGGCGAGGTTCGTGATCGAGGCTTCCTCACGGCCGAGCTGCTCGAGGACACCGCGCCTCGTGGAGTCCGACAGTGCCGCAAAGGAGGCATCGAGAGGTGACCTCGTATACTGAACCATATAGTTCAGTATAATGCTTGCGCCGGGAACGGCGCAAGCATTAGTCCGCGGTTACTTCTGCGCCCATGACGGTCATGGTGCGGCGATTGGATCGATACTTGTGATAGGTCACGGAGTCGATCTCAGGCGTCGGAGCGTGGAGCGGTGGGTATCGAACCGACGGGCTGGGTATTCGCCGACGTCGAAGGTAACCGATCCACCCCCACTCCATTTCCCAAGCCTTCGAACGGATCGTCGCCCGCTCCGGGGTTCCCAACGTCCGTCCTCACGATGTCCGCCACACTCACGGGACGCTGCTGTTCAAAGCCCGGGTACCGGTCAAGGTTGTGTCGGAGCGGCTGGGGCATGGGAACCCGGCGTTCACGATCGACACCTATCAGCATGTGCTCCCTGGGATGCAGGCCGAAGCCGCCCGCGTCTTCGAAAAGCTGATTGCTGCAAGCCGGTAGAGAATCGGGTGGAAGCGCCGGTAGAAGGGTGGCGGAAGACGGTAGAAGCTCCGGTCAGCGGATCGCTGACCGGGGCTTTCGGTAGCGGGGGCGGGATTTGAACCCGCGACCTTCGGGTTATGAGCCCGAGAATGGGGGTGGCGCCTACCTGGGGAAACGCGCGAAATGCCTGCTCAGACGTCGTTTGTGGTTCGCGTCATCTCGCGTTCTTTCCCATCCCATCGCACCCTCTCGCGCGATGGACGCGCGATGGAGCCCTCGTCGTGCTTTCTCCCAGCTCGACATTTCGAGCAGACCGGCGAGCTGGTCGAACTCGGAACCGTGGCGACCTTCGTGCGCGGGCCCCTACTGAGCTTCCAGACCCAACTCCCCGAAGATGCGTTCACGCTCTTCGTTGAACTGGTCGGTCGTGATCTGGTCTGCCTCAAAACGTGCGCTCAGCTCGGCGAACTCCTCCATCAGGGCATTCTCTTCGGCCCGGCTGACGTTCTCGTCGTCGGGAGTTGAGGATTGGCGTTTCTCTCTCTTCTCGGCCTGTTTCTCTTGACGGGCCTTCTCACGCGCTCGTTTTTGGAAACTCTCCCGACTGCGTTTGGCCACTTAGTGGCGGGCGGCCGCTCAGCGGGACCGGGGTTTGGCGACGTTCACCTTGAGTTGGCGACCGTCGATCTCTCTGCCGTTGAGGCCCGAGATGGCGCTGT
>CAZKJJ010000343.1:0-3173 GCA_964553055.1 uncultured Acidimicrobiia bacterium | reverse complement strand
ATCCTACCGCACAGGACCTGGACCTCGGGCGCGAGCGCGTCGATGTCACGGACACCGCCGTCGGTCACCAAGCCCAGGCAGCCGAGCGCCTTGTGGATTGCGCTCTGCACCTCGCCCCAGAAGCAGCCGAAGCCGATGCGCGAATCGATGTCCTGGATGATCGAGATCTTCGGGCCGCTGCCGCTTGCGACATAGCGATAGTACTCGAGCCGCGCCTGGCGCTGCTCGGCGCCCGACTGGCCGGACGGCAGGGCGGAGCGGCTGGCAAACCCCACCCGGAGCAAGGCCAAGCAGGGACGGGGTAGCCCGCCCATCGGTCCCGGGTAGGCCGCACGAGGCAGGCGGTGACGTCTGTCCCAGATGGATGACCGCCCACGACAGAATCCGGCTTACAGGCGGACTCGAACGAGCGCCCCCGAGGGGCGCTCGTTGCCGTATCCGGCGCCTCAGTCCCCGACCAGCTCCGTCTCAGGTCGATAGCTCGACCAGGCGAACCAGAACGTGTCCAGGTGATGAACCCGCTCCAGCCTCGTTCCTTCCAGCTCGCCGGCAACCGCCCGACCGGTGATGTCCCAGGAGGAGCCCGTCTCGCGGTCCCAGAACACACCGACCTGGACCTCGAAGGTCAGCGTCCTGCCCTCGGCGACCGGTCGAAACACGGCAACCGAGCCAACCTCCGGATCCTCCGCACGCTCGAACGCCGAGCGCTGACCTGCCTTCCAGAAGATGACGATCCTGCTTCCTCCGAGCTCGTCGTTGGTGGCGCTGGCCATGTCACTTCGGATCGCATTGAGCGCATAGGCCCTGGCCACGCCGTTGAGCGTCAACCCGATGACCCGCTCCTTGGCATCCAGGCGAAGGTCGTCGCCGGCCACCGGGAAGTAGGTCCCGGTGCCCAGCCTGTCGTAGCCCTCGTACGGGTTGTCGCCGTACGGTCGGAACGCCCCCGTCCTGGTCCGGTCCAGCACGAGCCCCTCGGGGAACGCGCTCCGAAAGTCGGCCCACGACACCAGAGGCGAGGGGATCGGCTCCAGCCGGTAGCCGGTGAGGACGCCCACGACCGCTCTCCCGTCGTAGTGGGTCCAGAGCGTCTCGGTCGTTCTGTCGTACATGATCAGCGCCGAATTGAAGAGCGACCCAGACGTGCCGAACGTCGTCTCTTCCTCCCCGATCACGCGCTCGTAGCTGACGGCGGAGTTGCACAGTGGGCAGTAGGTGATCGCGACAGGAACCCCCCCGACTGTGTCGTTGACGATCTCGTGCCACACCAGTATCTGAATCGGATACGCCCTGGCGTCACCCTTCACGGTCAGCACGACCACGGCTTCGTCGTCTGTCAAGTACTCGTCCGCCTCATGGGCACCAACGAAGAAGGGCTCGTCGACCGCGGGGATGGAATCGGGAGCCAGCACCCTGATGATCCCGCCAAGGGGGATCAGCGGGGCCGGGAAGGCCTCATCCCGCGGATTGGAGAGCGCGGACGGGCCTTCGGGAAGCTCTCCTTCGATGACCGGAGGAATCGTTTCCGTCTCGGGAGACGTCGAGGGACTCGTAGATGATACTCCGGTGCCAATGGTGCCCATGGTGCCCGCGGTGGCGGCGGTGGCCGGTGCATCGTTTCGGGCGGCCGAGCCGCACGCAGCCGCCGTCAGCGCCGAGGCGAGAAGCAAGCCGGCCTTCCGCAGCGAGGTCATCTTCTTGCTCACGAACGAGCATCCCCGGGTTCTGGTTCTCGATGTGTCAGCGACACGACAGTTGGTCTCGAGGCGAGCCTCCCGGACGATGGAGGGTGTTCGGGCATTCGATGAACGAGGACCAGGGCCTTGGGGGTCGTCCCCACAGCCCGACTTGAATGTGGGGAGAGGAGCTGACGTGAGCGATCCTGCGCAGACGGTGAGCCTCTGGGACTACAGGAGGAGCGTCGAGGAGCTGTACGCGGCCGTGCGGTCGGCGGGTGGAGGTGAGGATGCCTGGCAGGCATGGCGTGCCTCGAGAGACGGGTTGTTCGCCCAGCATCCCCAGAGCGCGCTGAGCACCCAGGAGCGGCGAGACTTCGAAGGTCTCCACTACTTCGTCTACGACCCTTCGTGGCGTTTCGAGGTCGAGGTGGAGCCTGACGGATCCGACCGGGTCGCCATCGCCAACAGCTCACGGGGAGTCACAGCTTTCACCAGGTTCGGTACGGTGACCATTCGGCACGGAGACTCGGAGGGCACGCTCTCCCTGTTCTGGCTGGAAGGTTACGCCGGCGGGGTGTTCCTGCCGTTCCGTGACGCCACCAACGGCGCCGAGACCTATGGAGGCGGGCGATACCTGCTCGACAGCGCCAAAGGGGCCGACCTCGGTTCCAGAGACGGCAGGGTGATCTTGGACTTCAACTACGCATACCACCCTTCGTGCGTCTACGACGAGTTCTGGTCGTGCCCGCTCGCGCCACCCGACAACCGGTTGGAGTTCGCGGTACGCGCCGGGGAACGGCTGTCTGCTGGGAGCCCGACCTAGGCAGGATTTCGCGGAGCAGCGCTGCCCACGAGCCTGTTCCATTGAGGGGCGGTCGGCGTGACAGCCGGAACGCCGGGCCGCAAGGCCGGCGCGGAAAGGTGTCCTCAGAAGGGGAGGACGGGGGCGAGTAGCTCCTCCCAGCTCGGCCCTTCGACGATCTCGATCCCGTACTCGGCTCGAGTGCCGGGCACGTCCACGTCGAGAAGGCGCAAGAGGTCGATCGGCGTCCCTACCACGACCGAGTCCGGCCTCGCCAGACGGATCGTATCGGCCAGTTCCTGCATCTGCTCCTCTCCGTAGCCCATCGCGGGCAGGAGCGGCCCCATGTGGGGGTATTGCTCATATGCCTCGGCGATGGTTCCCACCGCGTACGGGCGAGGATCGACCAGTTCGGCAGCTCCGTGCATCTGGGCAGCGAGCACCCCTGCCCCGTAGGCCATCTCACCATGGGTCACGGTCGGTCCGTCCTCGACCGCCAGCACCCTTCTCCCACGCAGGAGGCCGGGATCGCCCACCTCGATGTTCGAGGCGGTCTTGACGATCACGGCACCCGGATTGGCGCGAGCGACATTGTCGAGAACGGTCTGAACGGCTTCCGGATCCGCCGTGTTGACCTTGTTCACGAAGACAACGTCGGCCTCAGATAGCCGGGCGATGTCTCTTGGTGCCGG
>CAZKJJ010000342.1:0-3195 GCA_964553055.1 uncultured Acidimicrobiia bacterium | reverse complement strand
CAGCCGCAGGAACCCGGACCAGACTCGACTCTTCGACACCGAGGAGATGGGAGCCGTCTCCACCGACGAGGTGCCTGAGCCGGAGGATGAGACGGTCTGAGTCTGCGGCTCGGCCTCCAATCACCTGCCAGTAATTGCCAGACATCGGGTGGGCGCCCCAGGCCACGATGACGGTGTCCTGGTAGGCTGGGACGGAACCGGTTTGTGCCGGTTCGTCCCTATTGGGAGGTAAGAGAGGTAATGAACAAGCGAACGACATTCAGACTCGTCGGGCTCCTGGCGGTGCTCGCGCTGATCGTCGCCGCCTGTGGTGGTGGCACCGAAGAGACAACGACCACCGCCGAGGCTGCGACGACGACCACCGTGGCGGAGACCACCACAACCGAGCAGATGGCCACCACCACGGAGGCGATGGTCTTCGAGCCGGTGCCGATGGTGATCGGGACGATCCTTCCCCAGACCGGCCAGCTGGCGCCGATCATCGACGCGGTGGAAGAGCCGATCAGGATGGGCGCGGAGGAGATCAACGCCGTCTTCCCCGGCCTGGTGACCGTCGAGCACTTCGACACCGGAACCGACCCCAACATCGCCTCGGAGAATGTGGACCAGCTCCTCACCGGTGACTTCAACGGCATCATCGGCGCCGCAGCGTCAGGTGTTTCCACGGCGATCGTGGACAAGGTCCAGACCGCCGAAGTGGTGATGTGCTCCGGTTCCAACACGGCCGCGTCGCTGAGCGCCTACGAGCCCTACTACAACCGGACCGCTCCGTCGGACGAGCTGCAGGCACCCACCTTGGGCGACTTGATCATCGAAGATGGCTATGCCAACGTCGCCGTGATCTGGCGAAACGACGAATATGGCGTCGGGTTCGGCGAGGCTCTGGGCGAATATCTGGAGGGGAGTGGTGTGACCGTCACGCTGCAACAGGGCTACGACCCGCAGCAGACTTCGTTCGCCGACCTGATGGATGAGATCGCTGCCTCGGGAGCGGAGGCGCTGGCGATGATCACCTTCGAAGAGGGTGGCCAGCTCGTGCTCGACATGCAGGGGCGCTTCGACGGCCAGGTCTACGTGGCAGATGGCTTCGTCGACACCGTTGGTGCCGACGCGCTCGGCGGCGAGGCGAACCTTGCGCTGCTCGAGGGCTTCCGCGGGACATACCCGTCCTCTGCCCCGGCGACCGGTGAGCCGACCTTCCCGGTTCGGTTCGAGGTGTACTCGCCCGACACGCCGACGATCTTCTCGGCGCACTACTACGACTGTCTCATGGTCCTCATGCTCGCCGCGCAATCCGCGCAGAGCAGCGACCCGACGGTCTACGTCGACCAGGTCGTGTCGGTCACCGGCCCTCCGGGGGCGAAGTGCTCGCTGTTCAGCGATTGCATGGCGCTTCTGGAGCGTGAAGGCGAGATCGACTACGACGGAGCCTCCGGTCCGCTCGACTTCCTGCCCAACGGGCAGCCTGGAGCAGGCACGTACGAGCTGTTCGAGTACGACACCGAAGGAAACAACGTTTCATTCGACCAGATTCTGATCGAGACGTAGCGTAAGTATCCTCTATGGAGAAAGGGTCCCCGATCGGGGACCCTTTCTCGTTCACCTGTCTCAACGCGCCTTGCCCATCGTCCCCAGATAGAGCTCGATGACGGTGGGGTCGTGGAGGAGCTCGTGGCCGGTGCCCGTATGGGCGTTGCGGCCTTGGTCGAGAACGTAGGCGCGATCGGCTACCTGCAGGCAGCGTCTTGCGTTTTGCTCGACCATCAGAATCGACACTCCCGATTCTCCGATGGTCTTGACTCTCTCGAAGACCGCGTCCTGGGCTACGGGAGCCAAGCTGGCCGACGGTTCATCAAGCAACAGAAGTGAAGGGGCCATCATGAGAGCACGGCAGATCGCCACCATCTGCCGTTCCCCTCCCGACAAGAGCCCAGCTCGTTGGTCTGCTCTCTCCGAAACGAGTGGGAACAGGTCGACCACCGCGGCAAACCTGTCATCCCAATCTCTTTGTCGCAGATACAGCCCCATTCGCAGGTTCTCCTCCACCGTTAGAGAGGGAAAGACGTTCGCTCGCTGAGGGACATATCCAATGCCACGGGCCACGAGGCTGTTGGGGGAAGTGTTCGTTATCTCCTCACCGGCGAAGGTCACCGCCCCCGATCTGGCGGGAACCAGGCCGAAGATCGTCTTGACGAATGTTGATTTCCCGGCTCCATTGGGCCCGATCATCCCCACAATCTCACCGGAGGTCAGTGTGAGATCGATGCCGCGGAGTATGTCCACCTCTGGCGTGTACCCGGCAACGAGATCCTCGGCCTCGAGCAGCATGCTCGCTTGGCTCACGATGCCGCCTCGCCATGGTGTGTCCCCAGGTAGGCGTCGATGACCGCCGGATTACGGGCGATGCCCGGTGGCTCGTCCTCGGCAATAACCCGCCCTTCGGCGAGGACCACCACCCAGTCGGAGATCTCCTTCACGACGTCCATGTCGTGCTCGATGAAGACGACCGTGTTGCCCGCGTGCCGGAGCCCAGTGATGTGTGTCAGGAGTTGCTCGGTCAGCGCGGGGTTGATCCCGGCGGTCGGCTCGTCGAGCATTATCAGCTCGGGCTCGACCATTAGCGCCCGGGCGATCTCCAGGAGCTTGCGTTGCCCGCCCGAAAGCGACCCCGCGAACTCATGTGACATGTTGGTGAGCCCAAAATGACCCAGGAGGTCGTCGGCCCGTTCCGACGCCTGACGCTCACCGTCTCCCCATCCGCCCAGAAAGGCTCGCCACAATGATTCCCCGGGGTTCGACCTGGCTGCAAGCATCACGTTCTCTTTCACCGTCAGCCTGGGCATTGTCCTCGTGAGCTGGAAGGTGCGCACCATCCCTTTGCGCGCCACCTGAAACGCCGGAATGCCCACCAAAGGTCCTCCATCGAGGTGCCATGACCCTGCATCGGGCCGATCGAACCCGGTGAGCAGGTTGAAGAGCGTTGTCTTCCCAGCACCGTTGGGCCCGATCAACGCGGTGACCGTGTTGCGCTGCACCTCGAGATGATCCACGTCGACAGCCTTCAGGCCCCCGAAGGAGCGGAGCAGGCCGTCGATCACCAGGACGGGATCGCGTTTTTCCACGCCGGGCTCGGGAGACACGCCGGCGACAGAGTTGGTGTCGTCAATCACCGACGAGCGCCTCCTCCCTCGAGCC
>CAZKJJ010000341.1:0-3195 GCA_964553055.1 uncultured Acidimicrobiia bacterium | reverse complement strand
CGTTGCGCTTGGTGTTCTGCCGGTTTCGTTTGATCTGGGACCGTATGTTCGCCATCAGTGAGTGTTCGCCATCGAAGAACGACGCCACGGTCGTGGCGGCGATCGTGAGGGTAGCAGCGGCCTGAGCAACGGTACAATGGCCCACCTTGCGCCTCCTGGAGTGACGAGGTGACCCCTTCCGCCGCGATTCGCAACTTCTGCATCGTCGCCCACATCGACCACGGGAAGTCGACCCTGGCCGACCGTCTCCTCGAGGCAACGGGTGCGCTTTCTCCGAGGGAGATGCGCGATCAGGTGCTCGATGCCATGGACCTGGAGCGGGAGCGCGGCATCACGATCAAGGCGCAGGCAGTCCGCCTCGACTATGTGGCTGAGGACGGGAAAGGTTACGTGCTCAACCTCATCGACACCCCGGGCCACGTCGACTTCACCTACGAGGTGTCCCGCTCCCTGGCGGCCTGCGAGGGTGCCTTGCTGGTGGTCGACGCCGCACAGGGCGTCGAGGCTCAGACGCTCGCCAATGCCTACCTGGCCCTCGGTGCAGGGCTCGAGATCATCCCCGTTGTCAACAAGATCGACCTCGCCGCAGCAGACGTGGAGGCGGCTGCTGCTCAGCTTGCGGCGCTGCTCGGTGTCACGCCTGCAGACGTGCTTCGGGTGTCTGCGAAGACAGGAGAGGGCATAGGGTCTCTGCTCGAGGCGATCGTTTCCAACGTCCCTCCGCCTGCGGGTCGGGCGGACGCGTCCCTCAGGGCGCTCGTGTTCGACTCGTACTACGACACCTACCGGGGAGTGGTCAGCTACGTGCGGGTCATCGAAGGCATGCTGAGCACTGGCGACCAGATCCGCTTCATGGCGACAGGGGAGCGCCGCGCCGCTGACGAGGTGGGCGTCATCCTCCCCAAGCCGATGCCTGTTGCAGGCCTCGGCCCTGGAGAGGTCGGCTATGTGATCGCGGGGGTCAAGGACATCGACTTCGTCCGCGTGGGGGACACGCTCACCACGGTCGGTGCCCCTGCCGGGGAGCCCCTGCCCGGGTACGCGGAGCCCAAGCCGATGGTCTTCTCAGGTTTGTTCCCGGCCGAAGGTGACGACTTCGGCAGGCTCCGAGATGCCCTCGACAAGCTTCGCCTGAACGACTCGTCGCTCACGTACGAGCCGGAGACATCCAGGGCGCTCGGCTTCGGCTTCCGCTGCGGCTTCCTCGGTCTGTTGCACATGGAGATCGTCCGCCAGAGGCTCGAACGGGAGTACGACCTCGATCTCGTGGCGACTGCTCCCTCGGTTGCCTACCGGGTCACGCAAAAGGACGGCACGGTGACAGAGATCCGATCGCCTGCCGACCTCCCCCAGACGAACCGGCTCGCGCTCCTGGAGGAGCCGTACGTGAAGGCGCTGGTCATCACACCCGCCGACTACGTCGGGTCGCTCATCGAGCTGCTCCAAGGAAGGCGCGGCACGCAGACACAGCTCGAGTACCTGACACCAGAGCGGGCGGAGCTGGTGTACGACCTCCCGCTGGCCGAGGTCGCCTTCGACTTCTTCGACGTGCTCAAGTCGAGGACCAGAGGCTATGCCTCCTTCGACTACGAGCCATCCGGATACAGGGCCTCGGACCTGGTGAAGGTCGACATTCTCCTCAACGGCCAGCCGGTCGATGCCTTCTCCGCCATCACCCACCGCGACAAGGCATTCCTGTACGGGAAGTCGATGACGGAGCGGCTGAGGGAGCTGATCCCGCGGCAGCTGTTCGATGTGCCCATCCAGGCGGCGATCGGCACCAGGATCATCGCCAGGGAGACCATACGGGCGAGGCGCAAGGACGTGACGGCCGGCTTGTACGGCGGCGATGTCACCCGCAAGCGGAAGCTGCTCTCCCAACAGAAGCGAGGGAAGAAGCGCATGAAGATGATCGGTCAGGTCGAGGTGCCGCAGGAGGCCTTCATCTCGGTGCTGCGGGTGGACGAGGGGGCTGCCTGAGCTGTCTTAGCAGTCTCAGGGGTCGACTGCTAACCTGAGGTCGTGCTAGACGAGAGGAAGGCCCAGATCCTGCGGGCCCTCGTCGAGTGCTACATCCGCACCGGCGAGCCTGTGTCGTCACGGGCTGTGCTGGAGAAGACAGCGCTCAAGGTGTCCTCCGCCACCGTCCGCAACGACTTGGTGGCACTCGAGACCGAGGGCTTCGTGGTCCAGCCCCATACCTCGGCGGGGAGGATCCCCACGGGCGCCGCCTACCGCTACTACGTCGACCGGCTCAGTCCCCACAAGCTGCGGAGGGACAGTGTCAGCCGAATCCACGACTTCTTCGGGACCGTCCATCGCGAGCTGTCCCTGCTCCTGAAGGAGACGTCTGAGATGCTGGCGGACGTGAGCAGGTACCCCTCCCTCGTGGTGGGCCCCGGTCTGCGGGGGGAGCGTTTGCGCGGGGCACACATCGTCCCGCTCGGCTCACAGACAGCGCTCATCATCCTCGTCAGCGACGCAGGGAGGGTCAGTCAGGAGCTGGTCAGGTTCGATCGGGCGGTGTCCCAGGCGGACCTCGACAAGGCAGAGGCGGTGCTTGCAGAGCACCTTCACGGCAAGGCTGTATCGGAGATCGCCGGCGTCGACGAGGATGTCTTCTCCTCTCTCGAGGAGCCCATCGCCGACGTGCTCCGAGGGCTGTTCTCCGTCGATGACGAGGTCGACGACTCGACCCAGGAGCTCTACCTCGGCGGCACCAACCAGATGGCGACCCTGTGGGACGACCTCTCCAAGGTACAGCAGGTACTCGAGTTGATGTCCCGAGAAGCGAAACTCCTCGGGATCCTCACGGGGATGCCCGAGGGGACGGCGATCAGGATCGGCGCCGAGATGGACCTACCTCCTGGCATCGACATGGCGTTGGTCTCGTCCGACTACCAAGGGGCGGAGGGCGTCAAGGGCAAGGTCGGAGTCATAGGGCCGATGAGGATGGACTACCAGAGGACGATCTCGATCGTCGAGGAAGTCTCCGAGGGCCTGTCCGAGCAGCTCGGGTCCCAGCCGTAGACTGAGCAGGATGTCCCGGGACTACTACGAGCTCCTCGGCGTGCCGCGCGACGCCTCGACCGAGGAGATCAAGAAGGCCTTCCGCAAGCTGGCGAGGGCCACGCACCCCGACGCCAACCCTGGCGACCCCCACGCCGAGGAGCACTTCAGGGAGATCGCCGAAGC
>CAZKJJ010000340.1:0-3196 GCA_964553055.1 uncultured Acidimicrobiia bacterium | reverse complement strand
GAAAATAGTACCAACGAGGTGCCTGCTACCGGCACTCGCCATCCAGGCGGACTGTCCACGCTCCGTCCCACGAACTTACACTCAAGCCATGCGGCTGGTCAGGGACATCGAGCGCCGTCTCGAGAGACTCGTCGAGGCTCCAGGAAGGGTGCTGGGAGGCGCGCTCACCAACGCGGAGCTCGAAGCCAGGCTCCTTCGCGCCGCCGACCTGGGGCTTGCCGAGGAACCTGCAGGGCCGACCGTGCCGAATCGCTTCGAGCTGCGTGTTCACCCAAGAGATACCCGCTCCGTCCAGGACTACCTGTCGCAGGGCTTGGCGGGAACCGTCGAGAGAGCAGTGGCCGAACGTGGCTGGCGCCTGGAGGGTCCGGTGGAGATCAGCGCATTAGCCGACCGGTCCGTTCCCCGCGGCGACGTCCGCTGGTCTGCCCACATGGAAGCCGGCCCGCTTCAGGCCTGGGCCAAGCTCGTATCGCCTCATCACGTTCTCCACATCAGGCACAACAGGGCTTTGCTTGGCCGCGACCCGAGTTGCGACCTGGTCGTCTCCAACAGGCAGGTGAGCCGGGTTCACTCGCTCATCTGGCGGGAGGGCGGAGCCACGTGGATCTCTGATCGTGGGTCGACCAACGGGACGTTCGTGGAGGGGTTCGGCGTCCCGAGGCCGACCAATGTTCCTGCTGGAGCTCGCCTGACGTTCGGTCCTGTGTCGTACGTCTTCGATCCTCTCTTGTGACGTGCCTGCTCTGTTTCTCACCCTCCTCAAGCTGATCTTCATAGCCCTGCTCTACCTGCTCCTCTGGCAGGTCGCCCGGTCAGTGGCCAGCCATACGGGTATCTTCAGCGGCCTCGGCAGGCGCCGTCACGGAACCAGTGTCGTGGTCGTCCACTCGGACACGCAGACAGGACTGAGGTTCGACGTGAAGGATGCGGTGGTGGTGGGGAGATCGGACAACGCGGACGTGAAGATCGAGGACGCCTACGCGTCCGAGTTCCACCTGCGACTCGTGGCGCAGGACAACGGCTTGGTCCTGCACGATCTGGGGTCGACCAACGGGACCTACGTGAACGGAAGACGGATCAGCACCCCGATCACGCTGACACAGGGCGACGCCGTTCAGGTCGGCAAGACCGTCCTGGAGGTGCGATGACTCTGAGCTGGGCCACAGGCACGCATCCTGGGCGCGTGCGCACCAACAACGAAGACCGGCTCCACCCTCCGACCGCGGGGAGAGGGCCCGCCCTCCTCGCCGCCGTAGCTGACGGAATGGGCGGTCACGTTGGAGGCGAGGTGGCCAGCCGTATTGCAGTCGAGACCGCCACCGCAAGGCGGCGCCGTGCCATGACAGACAGGGTGAGGCTTGCGAACGAAGCCATCTACGAACGGTCCCTCGAGGACCAGGACCTGGCGGGCATGGGTACGACGCTGACGATCGCAGACGTCAGTCAGGGTGGTGTCCTCATCGGCCATGTCGGCGACAGCCGCTGCTATCTGATTCGCGACGGCGAGCTGCGGCTTCTCACGCGTGATCACACGGTCGCCTACGAACAGCTGGAGTCGCGAAAGATCACCGAAGAGGAGGCGGCGCAGCATCCGCAGCGGCACGTCCTCACTCGAGTGCTCGGGCTGCTCCCGGTCGTCGATGTAGACATCGTGGAGGAACCGCTCGAGCCCGGCGATCGTTTGTTGATGTGCTCGGATGGGCTCAACGGCATGATCACCGATGCACAGATCCTCGAGACCGCAGCCACCGGCTCCCCTGAAGAGGCGGTGTGGGGTCTCATAGAGCGCGCCAACCTGGCAGGCGGCTACGACAACATCAGCGTGGTGATCGTCGACGTCGAGCCGTGAGCCACAATGCGGAGGCGGCGCTCATTGCCGGAGCGGCCGCTCTCGCGGCCTTTGCTGTCGCACTCGTCGACCTTGCCCTCGGCCGGACACCCGGTGCACAGGTAGCTCTCACCTTCCTCGTCTTCATGCTCGCGTTCGGCGCCGTGCACCTGGCAGCACGCCGCTGGGCATCCAGAGGGGTGCGGTATCTGTGGCCGCCTGCTGCGGCATTGACCGCCGTGGGCTTCGCCGAGGTGTACCGGTTGGATGCCAGTCTTGCGGCGTTGCAGCGCTGGTGGCTGTTGGTGGCGGCTGCCCTCGCAGTGCTGCTGCTGTTCATCCTGAACCGGTTGGGCCTCGCAGTGATGCGCCGCTACCGCTACCTGCTGCTGGTTGCGGCTGTGGTGCTGCTACTCCTTCCCTTCCTTCCTGCCGAGGGACCCTTGCCTCTCGTGGGAAGCGAGGTCAACGGATCTCGCCTCTGGATTCGGCTCGAGATGCTCGGCTTCGAGCTGCACATGCAGCCGGCCGAGGTGGCCAAGCTGCTCCTCGTTGTGTTCCTCGCCTCCTTTCTCGCCGAGCGGAGGGAGTCGATCGCGCCGCGACCGGGAGCGCGGTGGCCCCAGGCCCGTCAGCTCGTTCCCGTCGTGGTCGCGTGGGCTGTCAGCCTGGCGGTTCTCGTCTTCCAGCGAGACCTCGGTGCTTCACTCTTGCTGCTGGCGATCGTGGTCACGATGCTCTACGCAGCCACGGACTCCGCTCTGTTCATCTCGACCGGGGCAGGACTGTTCGCAGGCGGAGCGGTCGCTGCATGGGTGTTGTTCGACCACGTTCAACGCAGGTTCACCGCCTGGCTGGCACCGTTCTCCGACTACGAGGATGCCGGCTATCAGACAGCACAGGGCCTGTTTGCACTCGGTCACGGGAGCATCTCCGGCAGTGGTCTGGGGCTGGGGAGGCCAGATCTCATACCCCAGGCAGAGTCCGACTTCGTCCTAGCGGCCGTAGGAGAGGAGCTGGGCCTGGCGGGAACGGTCGCGGTGATCGGGTTGTTCATCCTCCTGGTAGGCGTCTCGTTCGGGATCGCGCTCAGGGCCCGCGACACGTTCCGGAAGCTCCTAGCAACAGGACTTGGTCTGATCATTGGCCTGCAGGCTCTGCTGATCATCGGAGGTGTGTTGCGGTTGCTGCCCTTGACGGGCTTGCCCCTGCCCTTCATGGCGTACGGCGGCTCGGCTCTCGTCGCCAGCTTCCTGGCGTTGGTGCTCCTCAGCCGTGTCTCACATGAGGAGCCTGGATGAACGGCCCGATCCGCAAGATGACTGCTGTGATGGTCGTAGCCCTTCTGGTACTGGTCATCGGTGC
>CAZKJJ010000339.1:2714-3208 GCA_964553055.1 uncultured Acidimicrobiia bacterium | reverse complement strand
TGTAGCTTTCTCCTACCTGGGCTCCCTCTTCCGGAGTGCCTCGGGCCACGATCCGCCCTCCCCCGCTGCCCCCCTCAGGACCCAGGTCGATGATGTGGTCGACGGATTTGACCACGTCCAGGTTGTGCTCGATGACCAGCACCGTGTTGCCGGCGTCGACCAAACGCTGCAACACCTGAAGGAGCTTCCTGATGTCCTCGAAGTGGAGCCCGGTGGTCGGCTCATCCAGGATGTAGAAGGTCTTGCCCGTGGAACGCTTCCCCAACTCGGCGGCCAGCTTGATCCGCTGTGCCTCACCCCCAGACAAGGTGGTGGCCGGTTGCCCCAGCTTGATGTATCCCAGGCCGACGTCGAAGAGGGTCTCGAGGACCCGGACGATCTTGGGCTGGTTCTCGAAGAAACCGAGGGCCTCCTCGACACTCATCTCGAGGACCTCGGAGACGTTGTGACCTTTCCAGAGGATCTCCAGTGTCTCTCGGTTGTAACGCTTGCCT
>CAZKJJ010000339.1:0-2704 GCA_964553055.1 uncultured Acidimicrobiia bacterium | reverse complement strand
AGCCGGCCGATGTTCAGGACGTTGAAGGCGCCTTGCAGGCCTCGCAACGGCCCCCGGAGACGTTGAACGAGAACCGCCCGGGTTTGTAGCCGCGGGCCCTGGCCTCCTGGGTTTGGGAGAAGAGGGTCCGTATGTGGTCGAAGACCTTGGTGTAGGTGGCGGGGTTCGATCGAGGTGTCCGCCCGATCGGTGACTGGTCGATGTCGATTGCCTTGTCGATCAGGTCGATGCCTTCGAGCTTCTTGTGCCGGCCCGGCACCACCCGCGCCCGGTTCACTCTGGCGGCGAGGGTCTTCCACAGGATCTCCTCCACCAGGGTGGACTTCCCCGACCCGGACACCCCTGTGATGGCCGTGAACACGCCGAGGGGGAACTCGACGTCGATTCCCTGGAGGTTGTGCTCCGTCGCCCCGACGACCGTGATCACTTCGCCGTTTCCGGAACGTCTGATCAGCGGTGTTTCGATCTGACGCCTCCCCGCCAGATAGTCGCCGGTCAGGGACTCTGAGTTGTCGATCACATCCTGGAGGGTCCCGTCGACCACGACCTCCCCCCCGTGCTCACCGGCGCCGGGGCCGATGTCGATAATGTGATCGGCAATCCGGATGGTCTCCTCGTCGTGCTCCACAACGATGAGCGTGTTGCCCAGGTCACGTAGTCGGAGCAGGGTTTCGATGAGACGCTGATTGTCCCTTTGGTGCAGCCCTATGGACGGTTCATCGAGGATGTAGAGGACCCCGACCAGACCCGATCCGATCTGTGTGGCCAACCTGATCCGCTGCGCCTCTCCCCCGGCGAGCGTCGCCGCGGATCGAGACAATGTCAGATAGTCGAGGCCGACGTCGAGGAGGAACCTGATCCGCGCCTTGATCTCTTTGAGGACGCGTTCGGCGATGTGGGCGTCTCGCTCGGAGAGCTGGAGACGGTCGAAGAACTCGTAGGAGTCGGCGAGGCTCAGATCCGAGATCTCGGCGATGTTGCGGTCGTTGATGGTGACCGCCAGAGAGATCGGGTTGAGCCGGCCACCCTCACAGGCATCACAGGGGACCTCGGCCATGTACTCCTGGTAGTACTCGCGGGCCGAGTCCGACTCGGCCGACTCGTGTCGCCGATTCAGGAAAGGGACCGCTCCTTCGAAGGTGGCGTCCCATCTGCGTTTTCGCCCGAAACGGTTGACGTACTCGACGGTGATCCTCTCGTCTCCGGTTCCGTAGAGGATCTTGTCTCTTATCTCGGGCGGGAGGTCCTTCCAGGGGGTGTCCATGGAGAAGCCGAGCGCCCCGCTGAGACCGGTGAGCAGCCGGTGGTAGTAGCGCATCCGATTGGACGACCACATTTGTATGGCGCCCTCGCCGAGAGCCAGGTCGGGGTCGGCGATGACCAACTCGGGATCGACTTGGTAGCGGGTGCCGATCCCGGAGCATTCGGGGCAGGCCCCGTAGGGGCTGTTGAATGAGAAGTTTCGGGGTTGGAGGTCTTCGAAGGAGAGGCCGCATTTGGAACAGGCGAGGTGCTGGGAGAAGGTGAGGGTGGACCCGTCCACGATCTCGATATCGGCGACACCCTCAGCCAGCGAGAGCGCTGTCTCCAGTGACTGGGTGAGTCGCTGCTCCATCCCCTCCTTGCGCACCAGCCGGTCGACGATCACCTCGATGGTGTGCTGGTAATAGCGGTCGAGACGGATCTCCTCGGTGAGTTCCCTCACCTCACCGTCGATGCGGGCTCGGGCGAAACCCTGCTTGGCCAGATCAGAGAGCAGTGTCTCGTACTCCCCGTTGCGACCCCGCACCACCGGGGCGAGGACCTGGAATCGGGTTCCCTCCTCCAGCTCCAGGATTCGGTCCACGATCTGTTGCGGGGTTTGCCGCTCTACCGGTGTCCCGTCGTTGGGGCAGTGAGCCACACCGATCCTTGCATAGAGAAGCCGCAGGTAATCATGGACCTCGGTGACCGTGCCCACCGTCGACCTCGGGTTGCGCGAGGCGGTCTTTTGGTCGATGGAGATCGCTGGCGACAACCCGTCGATGAAGTCGACGTCTGGTTTGTCCATCTGCCCGAGGAACTGACGGGCATACGCCGAGAGTGACTCCACATATCGTCGCTGCCCCTCGGCGTAGATGGTGTCGAAGGCCAGCGAAGACTTACCCGACCCGGAGATCCCGGTGAAGACGATCAGTTTTTCCCGCGGCAGCTCGATCGTGAGATTCTTGAGGTTGTGCTCGCGGGCACCACTGATCAGTATCGAATCCGTGGACAAACGCTCCGCCTGGTGTGTCGAGTTACGCCAGTGTAATACGAATGCGGCTCGAACGCTTGTTCGCTGCCCAGCGTATAACGCGTGCGGCCTAGCCTCAAGGTCACTATCCATCGGCCGAATGGAGAAACGTGTCAGAAGTCCACAACCCACTCGTCAGGAGTCGTCGGCGGCTGGCGGAAGACGTGGCTCGCAATAGCTGGGTAGCTTGGTATTCACCAGCCGAACTCGGGTTACAGAAGGCGGTCAGGCGACTATTGCTGCGATACGCTCACGGGTCTCTACTGGACGTGGGCTGCGGTCAGATGCCTTATCGGGATCTCATCCTCGAGGTTGCCGATGACTACACATCTCTGGACCTTCAACGGTGGTCGAATCGGATCGATATCGCAGGCGATGTCATGGACATGCGAGTGGTAGCCGACGGGCAGTTTGATGTGGTTTTGGCCA
>CAZKJJ010000338.1:489-3216 GCA_964553055.1 uncultured Acidimicrobiia bacterium | reverse complement strand
GGTCCGGTGGGGACACGACCATCGTCGTCGGCTCGACGAACTTCACAGAGCAAGAGATCCTCGGTGAGATCTACGCCCAGGCGCTCGAGGAGAACGGCTACCGGGTCGAGAAGAAGTTCCAGCTCGGCGCCAGGGAGGTGGTCGAGCCGGCCATCGAGGCAGGGGAGATCGGCCTCTACGCCGAGTACGTCGCCACGGTGCTCACGTTTCTGAGTAGCCCCGGCAGCCCTCAGTCGGATCCGAGGGACGTCGCCTCAGCCCATGCAGAGCTGACCCAGAAGTTCGCAGACCGCGGCGTGACGGTGCTCGACTCCGCGGAGGCCGTCGACGCCAACGCCATCGTCGTCACCCAGGAGACGGCAGACAGGCTCGGCCTCACCACGACGTCAGACCTGGCGCCCCACGCCTCGAGCTTGGTCTTCGGCGGCCCGCCTGAGTGCCCCCAGCGGGAGTACTGCGAGATCGGGCTCAGGGAGACCTACGGCATCGAGTTCTCGGAGTTCAAGCCCCTCGACGAGGGCGGCCCAATCACGGTGGCAGCCCTCGAAGGAGGTGAAGTCGATGTTGCCGTGCTGTTCTCGTCTGATGGGGCCATTGCGGCCAAGGGATTCGTGGTGCTCGAGGACGACAAGCACCTTCAGGGAGCGGACAACATCGTGCCTGTCCTCAGGACCGACCTGGTCGACGAGTACGGGTCGGAGTTGACGGATCTGATCGACACCATCTCCGCCGCACTGACGACTGCAGAGCTCTCCGAGATGAACAGGCGTGTGAACATCGACCTCGAGGATCCATCGGACGTGGCGAGGGACTGGCTGATCGATGAAGGGTTCGTCGAGGCCTGAGCCGTCCGACGGTCTGGCGGTATCGCCCACATCCCTAGGATGCCGGCGGTCATGAGCTCAGATGGCTACTACCGGCATCCGACGATCCACGGCGACACCATCGTGTTCGTCTCCGAGGACGACCTCTGGACGGTGGACGTCAAGGGAGGCTACGCGAGGAGGCTGACCTCCAACCCGGGAACGATCACGTTCCCTTCCTTCTCGCCAGACGGGCGCTACCTGGCGTTCACGGGCCGCGACGAAGGCCCACCCGAGGCCTATCTGATGGCATCAGAAGGAGGAGAGCCCCAGCGGATCACGTGGATGGGGTCGTTCACGTACGTGGCGGGCTGGACGCCCGAGGGGAAGGTCGTGGTGGCAACGGACTGGCGCAGGCCGTTCCGCGCCGACCTCCAGCTCTGGGCGGTCCCTGTCGATGGAGGGCCACCCGAGCCACTTGTTGCGGGTCCTGCCAGGGCCATCACCTTCGATCCGCAGGGTCACGGAGCCGCCATCGCCCGCGGCGTGGCCGATCCTGCCCGCTGGAAGCGGTACCGCGGGGGCACGGCGGGCACCATCTGGGTGGACAGGGCGGGCGACGGCGCCTACAGACACCTCGTGAAGCTGGAAGGCAACCTGGCTTCCCCGATGTGGCTGGGGACCAGGATCTTCTTCCTCTCCGATCACGAAGGAACGGGAAACCTCTACTCGGCGACCAAGACGGGCCGCGACCTGCGGCGTCATACCACCCACCAGGACTTCTACGCTCGCTTTCCGTCGACTGACGGCACCAGGATCGTCTACCACGCCGGAGCCGACCTGTGGGTCTACGACACCGAGACGGAAGAAGCCGAGAGAGTGGAGGCCCGCACGTCCGGCTCCCGAAGCCACAGGAACAGGAGGTTCGTTCAGGCAGACTCGCATCTCGAGTCGTACGAGCTTCATCCAGAGGGCCATTCGATCGCGCTCGTCTCGCGAGGCGGAGCGTTCACCATGCCCTTGTGGGAGGGGGCGCCACTCAGACATGGTCCTGTCTCGACGGCTCGGCGGCGGCTCACGACGTGGATGTCGGCAGGCAAGCGCCTCATATCTGTGTCAGACGAGAAGGGCGAGGAGTCGCTCGTCTTCTCGAACGCTGACGGGACGGGAAGGCCGCGCCACGTGAACGCAGACATCGGCAGGACGCTCACGCTCGATCCGGCACCGGGGACCTCTTCCTTGGTGGCTCTCACGAACCAGCGTCAGGAGCTGGGCGTCTTCGACGTGACCACAGGAGAGCTTCGGATCGTCCACCACAGTCCTTTCAGGAGGATCGCGGGCCATGCCTGGTCCCCTGACGGCCGCTGGCTGGCTTTCTCGTCGTTCGAGTCGCACACGACCGCCTCGCTGTATCTCTGTGACACCGAATCGTGGGAGGTCACCAGGGTGACAGATCCCGACTTCGTCGATGTCGCCCCTGCGTTCGATCCGGAGGGCCGCTACCTGTACTTCGTGTCCTGGCGCGTGTTCGATCCTGTCGACGACGGTCACTTCTTCGAGCGAGGCTTCCCGGCAGGCGCCAAGCCATACCTGGTCACCCTTGCGTCCGATCAGGCCTCCCCCTTCTCGGTCCTCACCAAGGAGCCACGGCCGCCGGGGGGCGATGTAAAGAGCAAGGGGGCGGACGCCAAGGCCACGGGGGCCGATACGGAGGGCCCCGTCGTGGTGCGCGTCGACCTGGAGGGGATCTCAGGACGCGTCGTCTCCTTTCCTGTCCCCGAGGGCCGCTACTCGAGAGTGATCGGTGCCCGAGGCAGGGTGCTCTTCTCCTCGGTGCCTGCCGCGGGGACGCTGAAGGAACGGGATGCCGACCAGCCGACCGGCGTGCTGGATGCCTACGACTTCACGACGGACAAGGTCGAAA
>CAZKJJ010000338.1:0-479 GCA_964553055.1 uncultured Acidimicrobiia bacterium | reverse complement strand
AGGGTCGCCGAGGGCATCTCGGGCTTCAAGGTCTCGAGTGACGGCACCACGCTTGCCATCAGGCACGCCAAGAAGCTTCGGGTCGTGCCCGTCGCGTTCAAGGAGTCGGACAATCAGAAGAAGGAAGAGCCTGGCCGCGAGTCGGGGTACCTGGATCTCGGCAGGGTCAGGGTGGAGGTCGTTCCTGGCCGAGAATGGCACCAGATGTTCAGGGAGGCCTGGCGCCTCCAGAGGGACCAGTTCTGGACGGAGACCATGTCGCATGTGGACTGGGAAGCCGTCGCTGATCGTTACCTGGGCCTGGTCGACCGTGTCGGCAGCCGCGCTGAGTTCTCGGACTTGCTGTGGGAGATGCAGGGTGAGCTGGGTACTTCCCACGCATACGAGCTGGGAGGCGACTACAGACCGGAGCCCAAATGGTTCCAGGGATTCCTCGGAGCAGATATGACATGGGACGGCCAGGCGCGGGCTTGGAAGCT
>CAZKJJ010000337.1:0-3235 GCA_964553055.1 uncultured Acidimicrobiia bacterium | reverse complement strand
ACCGGGGTGGGACACGCTCACGGCGGTACGAGAGGGCCGCGTCTACCCCCTCGATGCCAACATCGCGGGCCGCTGGGGACCGCGCACGGTCGACCTGGCAGGGGACGTGGCCGCCGCGGTCCTCGACGCGACCCCCTAGTGGACCTCTCACCCTCCGCCACGAGGCGGCGCCTCACACGCGGGTTGGTTGCCGGCATCGGTCTGCTGCTCGTCGTGTCATGGCTCGCAATCGCCGTTGGGCCGGCTGCGCTCCCTGTCGGGGGCGTGTTTCGAGACCTGGCCGATCGCCTTCCGCTCGTGACGCTCGACTCGGGACTCAGCGAGAGGCAGGCAGCGATCCTCTGGGAGCTCAGAGTGCCTCGGGTCATACTCGGCGGCCTCGTCGGCGCGATGCTCGCCCTGGCGGGCGGGGCCTATCAGGGGGTGTTCAGGAACCCACTGGCCGATCCATTCCTCCTGGGTGTGGCCTCTGGAGCAGGACTCGGCGCCACGATCGCCATCGTTGTCGGCGTATCTTCGGGCGGTGGGCTGGTGGCCCCTCTCGCGTTCGCGGGCGGTGTCATCGCGGTCGCGCTGGCGTGGATGTTCGGCAAGACGACGACAGGACGGACGGCCGTGACGCTGATCCTGGCAGGGGTGGCCACGGCGGCCTTCTTCACGGCCGTTCAGACCTTTCTCCAGCAGCGGTCGGGCGAGCTGGCTCGCGAGGTGCTCTCCTGGATACTGGGGAGTCTGGCGACGTCGACATGGTCGGATGTCGCAGTCCTCGCTCCCTATGTGCTGATCGCGGCGGGGGTGCTGCTGGCAGCCAGGCGCCCTCTGGATGTCATGAGCGTCGGAGACGAGGAAGCGGCTTCCTTAGGCGTCAGACCGGACAGGGCCAGAGCCATCGTCGTAGGGGCGGCCACGCTCGGGACGGCAGCAGCGGTCGCGGTCAGCGGGCTCATCGGCTTCGTCGGGATCATCGTCCCTCACGCCGTGCGTCTGCTCGTCGGAGCGAGCCACCGACTGGTGCTTCCGCTGGCCGTGGTCGGGGGAGCGAGCTTCCTGATATTGGCCGACCTGATCGCTCGGACAGCCCTAGCTCCAGGGGAGCTGCCGATCGGCGTGGTCACTGCATTCGTGGGCGCTCCGTTCTTCGCTGTCGTGCTGCGCGCCTCGGGGAGCCGCAAGTGATGCTGATGTGCCAGGGTGTGGAAGCCGCATACGGGTCGAGGCAGGTGCTCTTCGGTGTGGATCTTGCCGTGCAGGAAGCCTCATGGCTGGCCATCGTCGGGCCCAACGGATCCGGGAAGAGCACGCTGCTCCGGAGGATCGCAGGGCTACTCAAAGGATCCGGAACGGTCATGGTCGACGGCCTGGATCCAGGGGCGCTGCCCCGTGCGCAGGCATCCAGGCTGGTTGCACTGGTACCCCAGAACCCTGTCATCCCTGGAGGTATGTCGGTGCTCGACTACATCCTGCTGGGACGTACGCCCCACCGGGGAGCCTGGTCCTTTCCTCACACTTCCGATCATCGATCGGTTTCGGATGTGCTCGACGATCTCGACCTGGCAGGCCTTCGTCACCGTCCCCTGACGGACCTGTCGGGTGGCGAGCTCCAGAGGGCCGTGCTCGGGAGAGCTCTCGCCCAGGCAGCGCCCTTGCTGCTCCTCGACGAACCGACCACCGCGCTCGACCTCGGTCATGCGCAGGAGGTGATGGAACTGGTGGAGCGCAGACGCAGAACGGAGGGCACAACGGTCGTTGCTGCCATGCACGATCTGACGCTGGCTGCCCAGTACTGCGACCGGATGGTTCTGCTTTTCGAAGGTGCCGTGGCAGGCGAGGGCTCCGCCGCCCATGTGCTCACCGCCGAGCGCATCGACCGCTTCTTCTCCGCGTCCGTCGCGGTGATGCCGGGGCCCGATGGTGAGACCGTGGTAGTGCCGAGGGGTCGCTCACGGATCCCCCCGGCACTACGAGAATGAAGGACGTCCGGCCCGTGCTCGAACGCGCTGCGTGGTACGCAACTCCCACTCCCGGGACCCTCGGCGCCATTATACCACTCTGAGTGGTCACTTGGGAGGTGATCTCTCCGTGGTCTCTGCCGACGGCCGGTGAGATGCTCAACGTCGCTCTGGTGAACCTGGGTACCTTCGGGGGGCGGTGTGCTTCTTCGTGGGTGCTACCTCCGATTGCCGCCGAAGGTCGCAGTCTCAGAGTGAGCTCGGGTCCTGACGTGGGCAGTGCGCTGTCCGACGGGACGACGCAGGATCAGCCCCGAGATCGCCTGCCTAAGATCCCGAAGACGTTCGTGGGAGGAGACACGGGATGACCAGCGCCGACATCGAGATCGGGCCGATCGACTACTTGATCGTCGAGTGGCCTGCCGGCAAGGAACCCACTGGGGAGGCCCTCCCGTTGCTCGTCGACCTGGTGGACCGAGGCCTGATCCGCGTGCTCGACTTGGCGTTTGTCCGCAAAGGCGAGGACGGGTCGGTCGTAGCGGTCGACATCGAGGACCTCGATCTGGACGGCAACCCCGAGCTGAGCGTATTCGTCGGGGCGTCTTCCGGCCTGCTGGGTGACGAGGACTACGACGAGGCCGGTGCTGCACTCGAGCCGGGCTGCGCGGCTGCGCTACTCCTGTACGAGAACACGTGGGCAGGCCCGTTCGCGGCGGCTCTGCGCCGGTCGGGTGCGCAGCTGGTGGCCAACGGCCGGATTCCGGTGAACGCGATCATTCAGAAGCTCGACGAGCTCGAAGCTGCTGAGGCATGAGAGAGAGGTGATGAGATGCCAGGTTTAGTCCGAGGGGTGGCCCGCACCGCCGTGGTGGCAGGAACGGCAACCGCAGTGTCCAATCGGGTCTCCAGGCGGCAGGCCAACCGCTGGTCCCAGCAGGATGCCTCGCAGCAGGCTGCCTATGCCGAGCCTCCGCCGGAGTACCAGCAAGCGCCCCCGCCCGTCGCGCCTGCTGAGGAAGACACCCTGGCCCAGCTGAAGCAGCTCGGCGAGCTCAGGGACGCCGGTGTCCTCACCGAGGAGGAGTTCGAGGCTCAGAAGGCGAAGATCCTCGCCGGATAGCAATGATTCGCTCACGGGGAGCAGGCGCGGTCGGTTGAGCCTGTGAACCGCAACTCGGGTTCGACGGTTCCCGATCGCCAGGCGCTGGTGCTCCTCTCGCTGATCCTGGTGGCCGGTGTCGCCAACCTCAACCTCGCCGTTGCGAATGTGGCGTTGCCTTCGATCG
>CAZKJJ010000336.1:0-3236 GCA_964553055.1 uncultured Acidimicrobiia bacterium | reverse complement strand
CGTTCCGCGTCGCCGTGTACGTCATCCCCACGGAGAACACGGCGTCGATCGCACAGAGCGGGAGGTCGTAGTAGCCGGCAGGCTCGTGTGCGTTTCCTAGGTCGAGAACTCGGACGCTGAAGGATGCAAGGTCATCGGTCGACATCGAGGATCCTGACGAGTTGCGTCCCGCGGGCATCCCACGAACGGAGTTGTGGGCGCGACGGCTCGCGAACGTGCACGACCACAACCACGGCTTCCGCGCACTCCAGGTCCATTCGCCACGATGGCCCGCTGGACGGCTGTAGGGTGTCACTCGCAGTTGCCGATCGGGACCACGGCTCCATCGCCGTGTCCTAGGGCGATACGCGTGGGGTCACCCGATCGTTGACGTGAGCGTCGTGGGACGGCAAGGGACATCAGCGGCCGCTCCCCCTCCTGAGCATGGAAGATTAGGCATGGACACTGGCCCCAAGCCGTTTCAGGTCACGGAGACGACGATCAGCGACGACGTTCTCAGCCGAGCGATGGAAGCCGACTCGGAGCTCGTCGTCCTGCCGCTTGGGTATGACGACACTGGCGTAGCGCTCTACACAGAGCCCTCCGTGATGGCGGTCAAGACCCTCAGGGCGCAGGGCGTCAACGCGGCGTTTCTCGATGCGCCTGAGCATCGGACGTTTGAAGTCAAGAAGAGCGGTCTCGAGACGGCGGTCGTTGCCTTCGTCCTCGGTATTGCATCGAACGCCGCCTGGGACGGGATCAGACACCTTCTCGGCGTCGGTGCAGCCAGGCTCCGCGTCACCTTCGTGGAGCTCCGTCACGGGAACGACCGGCGTGGGCAAGCGTGGACGGTCGAGGGCGATGCGGAGTCAGTACTCGCTGCAATCGACAAGCTTCGGAACGATGACTCCTGACGATGGAGGACAGCCCCCGCCTCCCCAGTTCGAGGTAGCAGGGTCCGACGCCGATTTGCGCAAGGCGCATGTCACCAGGCAAGTCGAGTCACGTCGCCGCTCCGCCGATGAGCTCATGGATCAGGTGCGCCAGCTGCTCCAAGGCAGTTCGCAGGTCGCAGACGCAACGGAAGCCGAAGAGTTGGCGCGTCGGTCGCTGAAGCGATATCGCAGTGCACTTGACTGGGCCGAGGACACCTATCTCGAGGACGACGCGCATCAAGCCATGGACGATGCCGGTCGATGGGTCTGCGAAACATTCGGGTGTCATCTCGAACGGAGCGGTGACGAATACTTCCGGACTTGCCCGGTCGACCTGGCGCACAACCGAATCGGGTTCAGCATCGGAGGTCGGGCGGCAAGACGGACTTGCTCCCTGTGCGGCGAGGATGTTTCCGAGTGCGAGCATCTTCCCAACACGACCTACCTCGTCCCAGGAGGCCCTGACGACCTCGGGTGGTGCCGCGTATGCATCAAGGACGAGTGCGAGCACAGCCCTGACACCCGATATCCGGCCTCCGTGATCTCCCGGATAGTCGAGATGAAAGTCGACGAGGTCAGCCTTGTTTCCAAACCGGCTCACCCTGAGGCCCGGATCCACCGAATGAGTGTCGACCCGGCCGAGCTACGAGAGGCGCTCGGTCCGGGCTTCGTGCCGGGAATGGAGGTCCGCTGCCACAAGTGCCTAGAGCCGTGCGGTGGCCTCATCCGACACGACCTTCCTCACGGCTGAGTGCCCAGTCCGCCGCGGCTCACCCCTATCTGAACCTGAGCCGACACGCAGTACCCATCTCTGACATCCTGGAAGTCGACTCCTCCCGGACCGCATACGGGGCCGATCTTGGGAGGAGAGTGATGTATGGGTTCGGCCGACCGGCCCACAACCACTGCGATGCTGACAGCGGCCCGTCGGTTGTAGGTCCATCTGCTATCCGCGCCGACAGCTATGGGCGTTCATCTGCCGATCGTTGGATGCCCATATCCACGGTTCCGCAGCGGTGGGAACCAACAGCCTCATCACCTACCGCCTACGGCGACGACCAGGGCGCGTCCTTCTAGCCTGGCTGGCGAACGTACGGTCCCATCGCCCGATCCCAGCGAGCCAGCAGCATGTCCAGCGAGGGCCCAGCGGGCACCACTCGGCTGAGCATCTGGATGACGGCTCGGTGCTGCACGAGCAGCACGACCACGACCAACGCCTTGGGCTGTCCGGCCTGCCCGGCCTCCTTCGCGTGGATGACCAGCTCCCCGGCGATGCCTTCGACGTCGATCGGTTCGGGAGCGGCGACACTGTCGGAGACCGCCCCTGCAGTCGCCAACGCTTGGGCGTACAGCAGTTCAGCTAGCTCGCGTTCGTCATGACCAAGGTCGTCTCTCAGCGAACGCAGCACCTCCGGGTATGACTCGATCAAATCCTCCATGGCTGCCCGAGCAGCCTCCACGATGGCGTCACTCCACCTTCCTGAGTCGCCCGGTCTCGTGTGCCCGGAGTTCCGGTTGATTTCGGCCAGTACTGCGTGCCGAGCCGCCGTGTATCCGCTTCGCTCCAACGCCCGTTGAAGAGCCCCGCCGTTGCGGCGAATGCGCCGTGGCGTGGCCGCCAGCTGATCACCCACCGCGGCGGGACCCCCTAGCATCGCGAGGACTCGGTCTCGCATCAACCGCGCACGTTCCTCCGCTTCGCGGCCATGCAGGCCCTCTTCTGTAGCGCGGCGCAACTCCCAAGCCCCCACGAGATCGATGACCTGCGCGAGTGCGGCCGCTTCGAGTCGGGAGGTCAACCGGCTCACGGACGTCCCGGATCGCATTCCCTGTGTGGACCTTCTCGGGCATAGCAGCTCAGCGCACTCGGTGCGACCACAAGTCCGGGACACGCACGGCCGCTTGTCACCTGGACGCCTGCAGCCGTTCTCGACCGTGCCGACGGAGTCCCCATGTCAACGGACTGCTCGCTCTCCCATGGCGGATACCTGCCGAAGCTCCGCTCCGAGCACCGGAGAGAGTGCGACGGGCCGCGTGGCCGGAGGCGCTCGGCGAGCACGTGGGATGGGCTCCGCGCCGAGGCCCGGGGGCGCTACAGGGCCGCGGGTCGGCGTTCTGCCCGCAGGGCTGAACGGCTTTCGCGTTAGAACCGTACGACCGCACCCTCCGACAGGGCCGCCACACCGGCTGCGAAGGGCCTCCATCATTCCGATCGCTATGCGCGGGTCGGCTTGTTGCGCCGCGCGTCCATAGCCGGCAGTGAGTAGTCGCCTTGGCGGGGGCCGCGCCGCACCCGCCGATGTACCGGGCAGCGTTGGGTCT
>CAZKJJ010000335.1:0-3239 GCA_964553055.1 uncultured Acidimicrobiia bacterium | reverse complement strand
GCCGAAGCATCGATTGCCTCAGCGCGTGCGTGTATCGAACCGAGGCGATCGGCGACCCCTTGGAGGCGGTCCTCCGAGTAGTCCTCGATCTGGTCGTCGAAGCGGTGGTCGCCGAGCAGCGTGGCAGACGTGGGAAACGTCTCCATGAGGAGATCCCAGTATTCAGTGCTCAGCTGCTCGAGTGGCTCCTGCATGTGTGACTCCCTCGGTGTGTCTCGGGGATTGTCGCGCATCCTCGAGTCACGGTCTGCTCGGGCGGGCCACGCCGATGACTGGTCGATGTCCGGAGGCTCGGTCGAAGCACGTCGCGGACGCCTCGACTTCAGCGCGCAGCCGGCTCCATCGGCGCGCCGGCTGGGTCTCACCCTGCGAAGGCCTGATTCTGTGCGGTCAAGGCCCAGGTCACAGCTGCCAACCGTGAAGGCGGTCGGTCGGTGATGTCTCACTGCAAGTAGCATGCTCTCGCTGGCAGCAGCATGAGACTCTTGCGATACTCGATGATCCTTGCGCCCGTAGCTCAATCTGGACAGAGCGTCTGACTACGGATCAGAAGGTTGGGGGTTCGAATCCCTCCGGGCGTGCTACGCGAAGCCCCTGATAGAGCCAGTGTCGGCACGGATGACGCTGCC
Source organism: uncultured Acidimicrobiia bacterium (assembly GCA_964553055.1). Classification (GTDB taxonomy): domain Bacteria; phylum Actinomycetota; class Acidimicrobiia; order Spongiisociales; family CAZKJJ01; genus CAZKJJ01. The sequence continues at coordinate 2,610 of CAZKJJ010000335.1, read as the reverse complement.
TGAAGGCCACCGCCTCAGCAGCGATCCTCGGGAGCGATTCTCCATCAGATCGCAGCGTCGCGGGCAAGACGAAGCGTTTGCCTCAGGGCGTTCGCATGAGAGAACTCGTCGACCTGCTGACATTCGTGGCGCGATGCAGAGGCTTCTCGCCCTGACATGGCACGGGGATGACGGCGAATCCGGCGAACCTGGTCTCGCCGCGCTCCCGGAGATCTCTGGTGGGGCTCTACGGCACTCGCGTCAGACGAAGAAGCCGAAGCCGCCGATGGCCATACCCACGAGAATCAGGATGATTCCCCACAGGAACTGGCGCCGAAACAGCGATCCGATCCCTCCCAGAAAGATGAGCACGCCGATGATCCACAGGACAACATCCATGTGACCTCCCGTCCACCATCTGAACGAATGCCGGCTGCGAGGCTAACCATCATTTCGACACGGCGTCGGGCCGAGCTGGTTGAACTACCGGCTGCTGCCGGTGCCGCCCTGCCGGAAGATCCTGTCATTCGGGAAGCCCGGCTTTCACATATCCCTCAACGAAGTGATGTCGATCGGCCTCGTCCGTGAACGGTTCAGTAGTCCCCCAATAGGCCGCCGAGAAGTTGGGGTTCTGCTTCAGGAACGCCTTCGCTTCCGCCTGTGCCTCGTCCATCCGACCCAACTGGGCCAAGCTGGCCGCCAGCAGCCGCTGTGCCGGGCCTAGCTGATCCATCCCCCGAAATGTCTCCACGGCCTGCTCGTACTGGCGGGCGGCGTAATGGGCGAGCCCAAGGAACCACGTGTAGAACGGCGGGTGATGCGGGTTGAGCGCCATCGCCCTGCCCATCCACTCGATCGCCTCGAGAGGGCGGCCATCGCAGACCAGTACCTCAGACCAGTGGGCCAAAACGTCCGGTTGATCAGGCTGCAGATCGAACGCTTTCTGGTATTCCGCCACAGACGCGGCTCTCTCGCGTCGGAAGAAGTGGGCAATGCCCATCACCAGATGAGCAAGAGGCTCACGGGGAACAAGTCTGACCGCCTCCTGTGCCGCCTCGTAACACGATTCGATGAGATCAGGTCCGGACGCTGACCAGTTGGCTTGCCAATCGATCCAGTGGCAGAACGCCAGCCACACGTGGGCTGCGCCGTAGTTCGGATCCAGGCTGATGGCTCTTTCGAGAGTGGCTTTCGCCTCGGCATTCTCTTTTGGCGCGTAGCGGTGGTAGAGCTCGCGACCGCGCAGAACCAGGTCGTAGGCCTCGAGGCTGGACGGTCTGCTTCGTTCGACGGCGTCCAAGGAGCCGGGGGCTATCTTGGTCGCCAGAATCTCCACGATGCTTCGAGCGACTTCGTCCTGCAGCGCAAAGATGTCCTCGAGATCCCTGTCATAGCGGTCGGCCCAGACGTGACCGCCGGTTGTCGCATCGATGAGCTGTGCACTGATGCGTATCCGCTCGCCAGCGCGCCGGACGCTTCCTTCGAGAAGGTACCGCACACCCAAATCCCTGGCCACGTCCGCCACGGCGAGTGATTCGCCCTTGTAGGCGAAGGACGAGTGTCTGGCGACCACAAACAGCCCGGGGATCTTCGACAGGTCGGTGATGAGATCCTCGGAGATTCCGTCAGAGAAGTACTCCTGCTCCGGATCACCACTCATGTTGTCGAACGGGAGAACGGCGATCGAAGGTCTCTCGGGAACCTCCCCCGTTTCTCTCGAGCCCGTGGGACGGCCGGCCATGACCGAAACCGAGCCGGGAACGAGCCGGTAGGCAGAGACGGGCTCCGGGATGTTCTTGACCTTCTGGTGGCCCATGGGTTCGAAGCCGATCGAGAGCTTGTGCTTGATCTGCTCGAACACACTGCTCGAGACACAGATCCCCCCGGGCTGGGCCAGGCTCTCCAATCGTGCAGCCACGTTTACACCGTCGCCGAAGAGGTCGTCGTCCTTCACCATCACGTCGCCGACGTTGATGCCCATACGGAACATCACCTTGCGGTCGTCCCCCAACTCAACGTTTCGGCTGGCGATCTCCTCCTGACACGAGATAGCGCAACGCACTGCTTCGACCGCGCTGCCGAACTCTGCCAGCAGACTGTCGCCACCCGTGCTGAAGACCCGGCCTTCGTGCCGGGCGATGAGGGCGTCAGTGATGGCGCGATACTCGCTCAGTGTCTTCAGCGTGGCTTCCTCGTCCGCATGCATCAGGCGCGAATAGCCCTCGACATCGGCAGCGAGGATCGTCGTCAGCTTCCGCTGGACGCGCTCCGATGCCATGACCACCACCAACGAGAGACCGAGTCTGACTCTATCTCTAACGGCTTCTGCTCGCTCCGCCGGGCGGTGAGGCGTAACAGACGCCCCGTGATTACCAGAGGGCCAGAGGCGCCCGGCAGGGACGAGAGGCCCATGGTGAAGGACCAGCTCAACAAGGATGTGGAGCTCGAAGAGACCGTCCGACAGCAGCGAGAACGCCCTTCGAGGGTGTCGACCGTGCGGCCAACACATAGCCGTCGTCGAGGTCCGGCGCGTGGAAGATGTGCCCTCGACGGGTCGATTCCTCCGCGTCGGCCAGGACCCGGATGTCAGGCCCTGCGCGTGATGAAACAGCACCACCTCGGCCACCCCGC
>CAZKJJ010000334.1:0-3243 GCA_964553055.1 uncultured Acidimicrobiia bacterium | reverse complement strand
CACGATCTCGGTCAACGTCTCGGAGCGGTCGACAGAGTACGCGACCATGCGAGCGAACGGACTGGCAAACCGCAAGATCGCAGCCGTCATGACGGGCGAGAACCTCCTGCTGACCGCGTTGGGGATCATCCCTGGGCTCCTGGTCGGGTACGTGGTGGCGTCCGTGTTCATGGGCTACTACTCCAGCGACATGTTCCAGTTCGAACTGGAGATGCGGTGGTCCTCGCTGGTGCTGGCCGCACTGTTCATGCTGGGGGTGGCAGCGCTGTCGCTCTGGCCAGGAGTTCGGACAGTACGGAGCCTGGATCTCGGTGTGGTCGTGCGCGAGCGGGCCCGCTGAGTCAACGCTCGAACGCGACGGCGGGTGAGCCCTTCGCCGCGGACCACGGAAGCCCCGCGAGGACGAGAGCCAACAGATAGACGGCGGAGCCTGCCACGGTCACGACCGTGAATCCCCAACCGAGCGCCAGCAGCACGGCGAGCGTCGAGCCGAGGACGGACGCCGCGCCGTTGATGCCCCAAGCCCAGGCGACCTCGTCCTCGCCGCTTCGACTGAGCACCCGCACACCCGTCGGGAGGGGCATGCCCATCACCAGGCCGAGCGGCAGGAGCAGGACGAGGGCGAGCGCGATGCGTACGAGCCTGTCGAGTCCGAGCAGCGCCGACAGCAGATCGGGTAGGAGGAAGGCGTAGAGGAGGCAGGCAGCAGCCACGGTGACCAGGACGGGCCTGAGGGCCCGCGCTGCATCCACGTAGGCTCGGCTCGCGGCGCTGCCGAGCCCTGCTCCGAGCAGGAAGGTGAACAGGACCACCGTGAGGGCGTAGACGGGGTGGCCGAGGAACAGCACGAAACGCTGAATGAGGCTGATCTCCACGAGCATGAAGCCGACGCCCAGACAGCCGAAGTACCCGATCCCCGCCAGACGCACCGGGGACTGCCTGTGACGCTTGGCCAGGCGGAGCGGAAGGAGGACCAGACAGGCGGTGAGCCCGACTGACACGACGAGCAGACGCATCAGCACATCGACGCCCTCGGCTGGAGTCGCTCCGAAGCCACCTTCCAGCAGATCGCCAGGGCTCTCTATCTTGGAAGACTGGAAGAAGAAGGGCCTGTCGTCGGTCACGGGCGAGATGTCCGTCGCGCTCTCCTCGTACAAGGGCTCCGGATCGAGGTCGGTAGTCAGTCTGATATACCGGTCGTCGCGTCTCGGGCGGGGCAGCCCCGGCGCGTAGAGGACATCGAACCCAAGGCGGTCTGACTCGCCTGCCAGCAGTGCCACCTGGGAAGGGCTCAACGGATGCCTGGCCACGACGAGCGTGGCGAGCCCAGGATTGTGAGGGAGCTCGGGCGATGCAGCCACGAACACACGGCTGGCGAGATCAGGCCAGCCCAGTCGGTCGACCGCCGCTCTGGTCAGTGCCAGGAGCCTGATGGCGTCCGACCGCCAGCGCGAGACACTCAACACCCCTTCAGGCGTGAGATGCTCGAGGTACTCGACGAATGCCTCGACCGTGTACAGGTTGTTCTCGGTGAGTGCGAACGCACCCGCGGAGGAGGCAGCCCACGTGTCGACCAATGAGGCCTGGATCAGATCGTATGTCTCCGAGGAGCTGGCTATGAAGTTCCTTCCGTCGTCGACGTCTACCTCGACTCCAGGCCATGTGTAGATGCCTCCAGAAGGTTCCCAGTAGTCGTCGAGCATCACCTCGACGATGATCGAGTTGACCTCGACTCCCGTGACTCGATCTGCTCCGAACAGCAGAGCAGTCCAGATGTCCTGCCCACCGCCGGGACCGATGACGAGAACATGTCCGCCTGCCGGTAGTAGCCGGTGCCCGAGCGACGAAGCGTCGTAACGGAGGGAGTCGACGTCTGCCGTCGAGTCCGCCAGGAGGATCGGAGTCGAGGCAGACGCATCGATGTCCATGGTGATGCTCGATGGCGCGGTGAAGGGAACCCGTGTGCTCATGCCCCAGGAGATGTGCTGCTGCGGGCGGACCGCAACTCGTGAGTACGAGTTCCAAGCGCTGAAGAGAGGGTCCGGCAGCCGCTCACCTTTGGCGTAGGTGACATCCATCAGACCAGTCCGGGCCTGGGCCAGCATCAAGACAGCCACGATCGCTCCCATCACGAGGGCTGCTCCGATGAGCAGCCCCTTTCTCGCTCCACCGGCGAGGGCCCCGCCTGCGAGAGCGAGCACGCATGCGACGAGTGGCGGTCCTGCGCCGCCGAGGCTGTCGATCGCCACGATGAAGATCAGGCACCCTGCGGCCGCGCCGATGAGGTCCGCCGCGTACACCCTGTTGACGTCCTCCCGGAAGCGCGAGACCGCCAATGCCAGGAAGGCGCCGCCTGCGAAGAAAGGAGCTGCGCCGATCAGATACGCAGCGGCGAGCAGCCACATGCCGCCTCCGGTGGCCGCGGCTCCGAGCGGGGTCAACGGGAATGCGAACGCCAAGACGAGCGTCGCTGCGGCGAAGAGTATGCCGTAGAGAAGGAGGTGAGAAGGGACCCGCTGCGCAGTGTGGAGTCTCGGTGTCACATGGACGAACACCCCGCTCGCCCCCAGCCCGAGAAGAGCCAGTGAGATGGCGAAGAAGGCGAAGTGATACCAGGTCGTCACCGACAGGATGCGGGTGAGGCCCAGTTCGAGTACCAGGATCGCCGAGGAGACAGCACCGACTCCAGTCAGCCGTGTCGCAGTCAGCCGGCCTGAGAAGGCTGTCACCGAACGGGTATCGGCCGCCTCTCGGCGGCTATGAAGCGATCCGGTCCACCGGTCTCAGCTCCTCACTCGGCGCCTGCATACGCGCCCGCGGTCTCGGGGAACATCGCCTTGACGATCTTGAAGCTCGAGATGTCCACCGTTGCGTCAATATGCAGGAACACCGACGCGTCCCTGAAGTACTTCTCGATGCCCATCTCGAGCATCGAACCATGGCCTCCGTGGAGTTCCATCGCCTGCTTCGTCACCTCGAGGATCTCCTCGGACGCGAACACCTTGACCATGTTGCACAGCTTGTCCGCGTCGTCCGCCTGGTTGTCGACCGCCCTCGCCGCGTGACGGATCAGGGCTCCAACGGCTTCGAGCTTCGTGGCCATCTGGGCCAGACGAAGGGCGACCGCCTGATGCTTGATGAGGACCTTTCCTCCTTGAACGTGGGCCTGTACGAAGCGGGCGGTGTCCTCGAAGGCCGCCACACCGACCCCGTCACGCGCACACGCTTATCGTCCAGGGCCTC
>CAZKJJ010000333.1:0-3247 GCA_964553055.1 uncultured Acidimicrobiia bacterium | reverse complement strand
GACTCGGCCTTCGATCCTCGTCTGTCAGAGTTCGTGGACTGGTACGCGGCGGGACCGCAGACGCCTGAGCCTGGGGCGCCGTGCGCCTGAGGCAGCAGCCTTCCCGATCAGGCTCGGCTCAGTTGTCGCTACCCATGGCTTGGACACACCAGCCAGGCACCGCCGAAGTCCTTCCTGCCAGCCGCCTGGCCGGGGGGTGGAGAGTCCGGAGGGCATTCTGAGGACTTCCGCTGACCTGTTCGTGGAGTGCCTGGAGGCGGAGGGCGTCCGGTACGTGTTCGGGATACCGGGCGAGGAGACACTCGATCTGAACGACTCGCTCGACCGATCGAATATCGAGTTCGTGCCCGTGCGTCACGAACAGGCCGGGGCCTACATGGCGGACGTCTATGGAAGGCTCACCGGGAGGGCAGGTGTGTGCCTGGGAACCTTGGGTCCGGGAGCGACCAACCTCGTCACCGGGGTCGCCGATGCGTACCTCGACAGGGCGCCGATGGTCGCACTCACCGGCCAAGCTCGCCAGGAGCGCATCCACAAGGAGTCCCACCAGTACCTCGACGTGATGAGCCTGATGCGGCCGATCACCAAGTGGAATGCTCGGGTCGGTGAGCCTTCTGTCATCCCTGAGGTGGTGCGCAAGGCCTTCAAGCTGGCCGAGGGGGAGAAGCCGGGTGCCACGCACATCGAGCTTCCTGAGGACGCCATGTCGGAGCCCTTTGAGGGCAGTCCTCTCCCGCGCCGTGATCCTGTCCGCTCGGAGCCGCTGTTGGTGGACGTCCAGAGGGCTGCCGAGTTGATCGCAGGAGCGCGATCACCGGTCGCCTTGGCGGGCAATGGTGTGGTGAGGCATCGAGCCGAGGATGCCCTCCGAGCCTTCGTCGAAGGGATCGGGCTACCCACCGCCGTGACCTTCATGGGAAAGGGCCTCATCGATCCCGGTAGCGAACGCTGGCTGGGAGCGGTGGGCCTCCAGGCAGGCGACTACGAGATGGCAGGGTTCGGAGATGCCGATGTGGTCGTGGCGATTGGTTTCGATCTGGTGGAGCACTCCCCACGGCTGTGGAACCCCCACCGTGACAAGACCGTCGTCTGTCTCGACACTCTCCCTGCGGAGATCGACGAGCACTACCTCCCGGAGGTGGAGGTGATCGGAGACCTCAACGCCGTCCTCACCCGCCTCCGAGACGAATGCTCGCCTGTCGCCAACCCTGGAGGATCGACCAGTCTCCGCGACGTCGTCCTCAGGCGCTTCGAGCAAGCGAAGGACGACGCCTCATACCCGATGCAGCCGCCTCGAGTCCTCTATGAGATCCGTCAGGCGCTCGGCCCATCTGACATCCTGATCTCCGATGTCGGCCTCCACAAGCTGTGGATCGGCCGCATGTTCCCTGCCTATCGGCCGAACACGGTGCTCATCGCCAACGGTCTCGCCGGGATGGGGTTCGCCGTCCCTGCCGCCATCGCCGCCAAGCTCGTCCACCCCGACCGGAACGTCGTCGCCGTGAGCGGTGACGGCGGATTCCTCATGAACTCCCAGGACCTCGAGACGGCGGTCCGGCTCAGGACACCCTTCGTCAACGTGGTCTGGGAGGACCGCCACTTCGGGTCCATCGCCTGGAAGCAGCGGGCCCGGTTCGGAAGGGACTTCGGCACTGACTTCTCCAATCCCGACTTCGTCCGGCTCGCCGAGTCGTTCGGCCTTCCCGCCTGGCGTGTCTCGTCACCGGGGGACTTCGCCAAGCGCCTCCGGTCGGCTCTCGCGTCTCAGATGCCTTCTCTCATCGTCCTCGACATCGACTACCGCGTCGACGTTGCGATCTCCGAGGAGCTCGGAGAGGACACGGTCCACACCTGAGGAAGCTGTAGGCGCGACCACCCCTCCCCGTTCCAGGGGTCGACAGCAGTCAAGCCCGGACGGCACGGCGAAGGTCGGCCACCTGACGCCTCACGCTGGCAGGGCTTCCACCCCCGTGGCTGGTTCTCCTGGCCATCGATTCCACAGGCCCCGCACTGTGCACGTCTTCCGGTGACAGCCCGATGGAGCTCAGCTCCTCGTCGGTCGCCCCGACCAGGGTTCTTCTGTCTGAGGCGAGATTGGCGACCAGGCGTCCCACGGTCTCGTGAGCGATCCGGAAGGGAACGCCCCGCTCCACGAGCATCTCCGCCAGATCGAGCGCCATCGTGTCAGCCGAGGGAGAAAGGGGGTGAAAGCGGATGACCGGTAGCACCCCGACCAGCGCCTCCAGAGCCGCGGCGAGGGTGTCGTCCGCACCGAAGACCGCTCCCTTGTCCTCCTGGAGATCACGGTTGTAGGAGAGGGGCAGCCCCTTCTGCAAGGTGAGCAGCGTCAGGACGGAGGCGAACTCCCGAGACGCTCTGCCTCTGATGAGCTCGAACACATCAGGGTTTCGCTTGTGAGGGAGGGCAGAGGATCCGGTCGACCAGCCGTCAGGCAGTGACGCCCAGCCGAACTCTGCCGTGGTCCACAGGACCACGTCCTCGGCGAGCCTCGAAAGGTGGGCCATGGTCTGGGCGCAGCAAAAGGCGTACTCCGCCGCGAAGTCCCTGGAGGCCACCGCGTCGAGCGAGTTGTCGAACACCTGCGGCAGGCCAAGCTCCTGGGCGGTGACGTGAGGATCGATGGGCAGGCTCGTGCCCCCTCCTGCGCCTGCCCCCAAGGGAGAGACAGCGACGCGACGAAGGGCGTCCGCGAAGCGGTCGGCGTCGCGCAGCAGCATCCAGGCATAGGCGGCCAGGTGGTGGCCCGCCGAGACGGGCTGCGCCTGCTGGAGGTGCGTGTAGGAGGGGACTGGGAGATCGGCGAGCTCCTCTGCCTGGTCGGCCAGGAGGCCCACGAGCTCCTTGATCTGGCCCATGCGTTCGCCGCCGGCCTTCACCAGGTAGAGGCGGAGGTCGAGCGCTGCCTGGTCGTTCCTACTTCGCCCAGTGTGGAGCTTGTGGCTCGCGTCTCCCGAGATCTCGGCGAGCCGGCGGGCCACGGCGGTGTGCACGTCCTCGTCGGTGTCTGCGAACCGGAAGTCTCCTCGTCTGGCCTCGGCATCGATCTGCCGGAGCCCCTCGAGTATCTGTTTGGCCTCCGAGGCACTAACCAGGCCCACGGTCTCGAGCATGCTGACATGCGCCATCGACCCTTCGATGTCCTGGATCAGCAGCCTGCGGTCGGAGGTGTCGACGGTGAATCGCCACGCCTCCTGCTCCATCGGCTCGCCGAAGCGGCCGCCCCACA
>CAZKJJ010000332.1:0-3252 GCA_964553055.1 uncultured Acidimicrobiia bacterium | reverse complement strand
GTCTGCTCCATATAATGCCCGCCTGCGGGCGGGAGGCAGCATCAACCTCACCACGGACTTCGTGGTCAGCCCCGGACTCGTCGTCACCACGTGGGCAGCAGGCATCGCCGCGGGCGCTGCCGCGGTGGTGCTGTGGCGGGTCTCGGGAAGGGGCTTCACCTGGCTGGCGGCAGGCGTGGCCGGTGCGATCGGCGCAGGAGGAGCGCTGGCAGCCGAGTCCGGCACGGCGTGGGTAGGGGTGGCTGCTGCCGCCGCCGCGGCACTGCTGGCAGGACATCCTGCGTTGGCCGCGGCGTCACTCGGGATCGCCGCCATGTCGTTCGGCGCGGCATCGGCCACGGAAGGAGGCGTCATCCTGTCCTTCACAGGGGCAGCCGCCCTTGGAGGCGTCACAGACGAGATGCTCCTCGGGCACTGGTACCTGGTCGATCCCCGCCTCCCGCGCAGACCGCTGCGCCGCCTGGCGGCGATCGGGATGCTCGGGCTGGTCGCAGACGGCCTGGCGCTGGTGGCCCTGGGGGCCCTGCGCTCGGCGGATCCACTGTTCTCATGGGCCTTCGCCATCGCCGCGCCCCTCAGCGTCCTCCTGATGGCAGGCGTCTGGTTCTCCCTGCGGGAGCCTGCCTACCAGGGGGTGATGGCGGCGACAGGGCTCTCCTACCTGGCACTGCTCACCACGCTGGCCGCAACGGCCCTTGGGAGGGTGGCCGTCGGCGGCCTACCGGGTGCTGGGTAGGATCCGCCACCGTGGCGAGGATCTACACGCGTCGAGGCGACGACGGGACGACAGGCCTCCTCTTCGGCGGGAGGGTGACCAAGGACTCGATGCCCCCTGAGGCGTATGGAAGCGTCGACGAGGCGGTGGCGGCGTTGGGTCTCGCTCGCGCCCTGGCGGAAGGACAGAGCGCTGAGCGCATCCTCGAAGTCCAGCGTGATCTGTTCGTCGTCGGTGCCGAGCTCGCCACCGCCGCTGCCAACAGGCCCAAGCTCGAGCCGGGAGTCTCCGCTGTCACACCGGAGATGGTGCAGCGTCTCGAGGGATGGATCGACGAGCTGACAGAGAGGGTCGGGATGCCTGAGGGTTTCGTCGTCTCGGGAGGGACGCAGCTTTCGGCCTCGCTTGAACTCTCGAGGGCCATCACCCGCCGTGCCGAGCGAAGGGCGGTGGCATGGGCCGTCGACATGGAAGGCAGCCAGGTCGTGCCCTACCTGAACCGTCTTGCCGACTACCTCTACATGCTGGCCAGAGCAACCGAGTCGGATTGGGTGCCTTCCCGAGATGACTGACTTCGTATCCGACGTCCCGCTTGGAGCATCACGTGGGCGGGTGTTGGTCGTCGGCGTCTTCGAGCCTGCCCGGTTCGCGGACGACGACCTGGGAGACACCGCAGGGTGGGCGGCTGCCCATCTGGAAGACCTGGGGTTCGAAGGCAAGCTCGGCTCGACCGCCTGGCTGACGCTGGACGGGCGTGCAGGCTTCGACAGCATGCTGGTCGTCGGCCTCGGCGACGAGATCGACGCCAACGGCCTTCGCAAGGCTGCGGGATCCGCGGGACGCGCCTGCGCCAAGGCAGCCGAGGTCGCCACCACCCTGCATCTCCTCGATCTGGAGGGAGCAGCGGGGGCGTTCACGGAGGGATGGCTGCTCGGCCAGTACCGATACACCCGGTACCTCTCGGATCCCGGGGACGGAGGCACCGCCACGGTCCGGCTCCTCGGCGCATCCGAGGAGCACCTCGAGGCCGTGGAGCGCGGCCGAGTCATCGCTGAAGGGGTGGCCATGGCTCGAGACCTGGGGAACGAAGCCTCCCTCGACAAGCCTCCCGCTTCGATCGCCGAGAGGGCAGCAGACCTGGGCTCCCTGCACGGCTTCGAGGTGACGAGCTACGACAGGGCCCAGATCGTCGCGGAGGGCTTCGGAGGGCTGGCAGGCGTGGGAGCAGGGGCAGCGAGGGAGCCGCGCATGGTCGTGCTCGACTACCGGCCACCTGAGGCGAAGCACTCCGTGGCCTTCGTTGGCAAGGGAATCGTCTTCGACTCGGGAGGCCTGTCGCTGAAGACCGCCGAGTACATGGAGCCGATGAAGACCGACCTCTGCGGGGCGGCTGCCGTGCTCGGCGCCGTGGTCACCATCGCCCGCCTCGGAGTCCCCGTGCGGGTGAAGGGGATCATGCCACTGACCGAGAACATGCCAGGCGGTAGCGCCATCCGCCCAGGCGACGTCCTCAGGGCCCGCAACGGCAAGACGATCGAGGTGCTCAACACGGATGCCGAGGGGCGCCTCGTGCTGGCGGACGGTCTCTCTCTGGCAGCCGAGTCGGGGGCCGAGCTGATCGTCGACGTGGCCACGCTGACGGGTGCCTGCCATGTGGCGCTTGGCGACAAGATCGCAGGCGTGTTCACCAACGACGAAGCTGCCCAGGCGCGGGTCCTCGCCGCCGCTGACAGAGCAGGGGAGCGAGTCTGGCCGTTGCCGCTGCCGGACGACTACTGGAAGAACATCGAATCGGATGTGGCAGACATGCGCAACACAGGCAAGACACGCTACGGCGGAGCGATCAACGCTGCGCTGCTGCTGCGGGAGTTCGTTGGCGAAGTGCCGTGGGTACACGTCGACATCGCAGGTCCTGCCAGGGCTTCCGAGGCCGAGCACCATGTTGCCAAGGGTGCCACCGGATTCGGGGTGACGACGCTGCTCTCGGTGGCGGAGAGCCTCGCCGGTTGACCTCGGTTTCGCGGTCCTTTTCCTTGTCTCGCGATCAGGTATAGCCTCAACCCCTCGATGCGGCGTCGCTACTTCCTCTCCATCGCAGGCGGAGATCTGGTGGCTCTGGCCGTCGGCATCGCAGTCGCCTCCTGGTCGGTCTTCGGCGCCGTCCTGCCCTGGCGAGCCCAACCGGACATCTGGCCCCTCCTCGGGTTCATGGTCGGGGGCTGGGCGCTGGTCTCCTGGGCGACCGCCAGGCTGTGGAAGGGCGGAGTGCCCAGAGCTTCCTACGGGCGGGGCCTCACGATCGTGCTGGGCACCCTCGCCCTCTCGTCCTTCGGGCTGATCATCACCAGGTTCTACTGGTCGAGGCAGTTCGTGACGACGGCCACGGCGGTGTGGCTCTTTGGGGCACTCTCTTACCGCGCCGTACGTCGCAGACGCCCTTGGATGGAGCGCATGGTGCTCGTCACCAGGGAGAAGGAGCTGGCTGACGATCTCCGCAACTCCCCGAACGCAGACGTGGTTGCGGTGCTCGACCCCGG
>CAZKJJ010000331.1:2602-3268 GCA_964553055.1 uncultured Acidimicrobiia bacterium | reverse complement strand
CGGGATCACCCAGGGTTGCGCACCCGAGCTCTACTGTCCTCTCGATCCTGTGACGAGGGGACAGATGGCGACGTTCCTGGCTCGAGCGCTCCAGCTCCCTCCGACCGGTCAGGACTACTTCACAGACGACGAGAACTCCGGTCATGAAGCCAACATCAACCGGCTGGCGGCGGCAGGTATCACCGAGGGCTGCGGATCGGGCAGATTCTGCCCTGGTCAGTTGATGACTCGAGGTCAGATGGCGGCCATGCTCGTCAGGGCCCTCGGGGGTCTTCCACCGGCGTCTGCGGACTACTTCACCGATGACAACGGCCACCTCTTCGAGGACGAGATCAACAGACTGGCCGAGACCGGGATCACGAAAGGCTGCGAGCCGTCTAGCTTCTGTCCATCCTCCACGGTCACCAGAGCCCAGATGGCTTCGTTCCTCGCTCGCGCCTTCCTCGACGGCGGCGTATGAGAGCCGCCTTCCTCGGGATCCTGGCGGGTCTGCTCGTGCTGGGCACGGCCTCACCTGCGAGCTCCCACCCGCGCGACGAGTACACGTTCGAGGGTGGAGGTTGGGGCCATGGAGTCGGTATGAGCCAGTACGGCGCCCGCGCCATGGCCGCGGAGGGCTCCACCTACGACGAGATCCTCTCCCACTACTACTCGGGGACGGTTGTG
>CAZKJJ010000331.1:1679-2592 GCA_964553055.1 uncultured Acidimicrobiia bacterium | reverse complement strand
TCCCTGGCTTGGGGTGGCTGCTCAGCGACGGCATCTGGGTGGGGCTCGAACAGAACCTGAGCGTGCTGGAGTTCACGGCGGTGGCAGGGCCCGTGTCGCTCTGCCAGGACCCTCCCTGCGCCGATCCCGTGCCGACCGCCGCGGCGGGTGAGAAGTGGCGGTTCGAGGTCGTGTCCGGATCCTGCCGGTTCAGGCGCCTCGAGCCGGCGGGTCCGGCGAACCCCACGGGGCCGTGCACGGCCGACCTCGATTGGGTCGACGAGACATCAGGGATCAAGACCCTCGGGCGGGAGTACCGAAGAGGGGTGTTGCATCTGCGGACCCCGGGCGGTTGGTCCACGTTCCAGGCTTCGCTCGAGCTGGCTCTCGACGACTACCTCTACGGGCTCGGTGAGATGCCATCGTCCTGGCCTCCCGAGGCCCTCAAGGCGCAGGCCGTTGCGGGCAGGACCTACGCCGCGTTCCGAGCCAGCGAGCACGGACCAGAGTCCTCGCTCTCGGAGAGTCGCAAGCAGGCCTGCTGGTGCCATGTCCACGACAGCACCGCCGACCAGGCCTACGTCGGCTGGAGCAAGGAAGCGGAGGGCGGCGGGTTCTGGGGTCAGAAGTGGAAAGAGGCGGTGGATGACACGAACGACGTCGTGACCTACGGCGGCCAGCCCATCCAAGCCTTCTTCATGTCGTCTTCGGGCGGCGTCACCGAGAACAACGCCGACGTCTGGAACGGCGCCCAACGGTCCTACCTCGTCAGCGTCGAAGATCCGTGGTCGGTGTCACCCGCCGCCAACAACCCGCTCGATGATTGGGTGCGGATGTTCACCGCCGAGCAGCTCGGCGACTACTTCGGGTGGGACGAGGTGACCTCGGTGGAGCTGCTGTCCTTTGGCGCCGTGGCGACGGATGCTGCGGTGTC
>CAZKJJ010000331.1:0-1669 GCA_964553055.1 uncultured Acidimicrobiia bacterium | reverse complement strand
ACAGGAGGTCGTGAAGAGCGGCCCACAGCTGCGCACTCTGTTCGGACTTCTCTCTCCACACATCGCGGGCATCGTGCTCGAGCGCTTCCTTCCCTTCTCGGACATCGAGGGCAGTGGGCACACCGACGCGATCGTCGCGATCTGGGAAGCAGGAATCACGCTCGGCTGCGGCGGAGGTCTCTACTGCCCCAAGGGGAACGTGACGAGGGCGCAGATGGCGAGCTTCGTCGCCAGGGCAGCAGGCTTCCCACCGGCATCGGGCGACTACTTCACGGACGATGAGGGAACTCACGAGGAGAACATCAACAGGATCTACGAGGCAGGCGTCACAGACGGTTGCGCGCCCGCTCGGTACTGCCCTGAAGCTCCGGTCACCAGAGGCCAGATGGCCAAGTTCCTGGTGGGTGCCCTGGATTTGGCGCTGGGCGCCCCGAACGTGTTCACAGACGACGAAGGCCACAGGTTCGAGAAGTACATCAACGCCATAGCCAAAGCCGAGATAAGCCTGGGATGCGGCGGTACCGAGTTCTGTCCAGATGACCCCGTCACCCGGGCGCAGATGGCGAGCTTCCTGGCTCGAGCGTTCCTGTGGGGTCCGTGACCCTCCCAAAGAGGAAGCCGAGCCCCCAGCCGAGATGCATGGTCGGGAAGACGGCAGGCAGCAACAGCGCCGCCCCGTCTCGCTCGCTCACCCCCTTGCCGACGGTCGCAGCGAGGAGCCCCAACGCATACCCAGCAGGGATAAGGAGACCGAGCCGCCACCAGGCGGTGAACAGGAGCACCGCTGACGCCGCCAGGCCAACGACGAGCAGCGGCGGGGCCAGCTGCCGCCACCTGAGCGAGCCAGGGCTGCGGGAGAGGACCAGGCGCTTCCAGCGTCCGTAGTCGAAGTACTGGCGCCGCAAGCCCCCGAGGCTGCTGCGCGGTCGGTAGACCGTCTCGAGCGTCGGATCGAGGTAGACCACCCCGCCCGCGCGCCGAATCCGCCAGTTGAGCTCGTAGTCCTGGTTGCGGAGGAGGCTCTCGTCGTAGGCGCCGACCTCGTCGAGCACGTTGCGGCGGAACACCCCCAGGTACACGGTGTCGGTGGGCCCTGCCGACCCTCCGTAGTGGAACCGCGAGTCTCCCACACCGAACCGGGAGGTCATCGCCATGGCGACGGCCCGCTCTGTGGGCGTCTGGCCGACGGCTCGCTGCACACCCCCGACGACGGAGGCTCCCGTGTCAGCCAGCAGCTGCACTGCCCGGCGCAGGTAGTGGGGCGGCAGCTCGGCGTGGACGTCGCACCGAGCGACTACCGCACCTGTGGACGCCCGAAGCGCCAGGTTGAGGCCCGCGGGCGTCGAACGTCGCGGATTGGGAACGACCCGCACCCGAGGGTCTGAAGCGGCCCAGTCATCGAGCACCGCGGCTGTACCGTCCGTGCTCATCCCGTCAGCCACCACCACCTCGAGATCGCCCGGGTACACCTGCGCCAGCACGGCGCTGAGACAGGCGTCGATCGTCCCTGCTCCGTTGCGGACAGGCACGATCACGGACACCTTCGGATAGTTTTCGTCCAGGTCTGGGCCCTCCACGTGCTCCATATAATGCCCGCCCCCGGGCGGGAGGAACGATCAACCTCACCACGGACTTCGTGGTCAGCCCCGGACTCGTCGTCACCACGTGG
>CAZKJJ010000330.1:0-3299 GCA_964553055.1 uncultured Acidimicrobiia bacterium | reverse complement strand
ACTACAAGGCGCGACATGGGGATCTGATCCATCGACTCACCCGAGCCGGACATCACCCAAAGGTCACCGTAGTGTTGCCTGGTGAACGAGCGGTTACCTATCGGGTCCAGCTGAGTTGCACTCGATGCCAGCAGACCCTCATGCTCTGGCCGTTGAGCATCTGGTGGGGCTTGAGTCCACGTCGCCAGTGTCCGGGGAACGCAGGGGTTCGCTAGCGCGAACGCAGGGGTTCGCTGGCGGGCTTATGGTCAGATTCCGCTGGTGCCGTGAGACAGATTCCGGACGCGGGACAGGACTTGGGTCTGATCCGTTGCCTTCTGAAGATTGGCTTCTATCTGGTATGCAATGCGAGCGCCCCTCGTCGTAGCGGGCACGCTTCGCCCGAGCCTCCGGGCGTTGATGCCGCTTCAAGCCCCTCAAAGACCCGTCCTGAGCAATTCGTGTTCATCCGCGGTCTCATGGAGCCGGGAGCTGGGCGGCGATGATGACCCCGAAAGCCACCACGATGATGAGCAGCAGGGTGGGAATACCGTAGGAGACCATCGCCTCGTCGACCAGACGTCGCTTAAGTACTGCGCTTGCTGCAGTCGGACATGCGCGCGATATCTACCCCTCATCCGCGAGCACCAGTAGTGATTGGGGAGGCCCCTGGGTCCCCGGGGGATCGCGTTGACTCGATTCGTTCCGAGCCGTGAGCCCGCGACCTCGTTGAGGCGGATTGCGCCAGAACGCGCCCCTTCATTCTGACGCTGCGATTTCCTCGAGCCAGGCGTCATCGCCGTTCAAGAATGCCGAAAATGCTTCGATCTCTTGGGTGGTGATCCGCGCCGACGTGGACGCCGCGTGCTTCCGTGCACCACCCTGGAGCATGATGCTCACCACTCGGCTGCCGATTGGGCGACGGTTACCTTTTCCGCACCCAGGGCAGTCGAATCGATAGTGCCCGCTCTCTTCCTGCCCGACTAACTCGACCACAATTGCATCACTATCCAGCGTGACCTCACCGCAGGTTGGGCAATGTGTTCGGATATGGTTCATGTCCCGGCTCACTGGCAACAAGGCCGCGTCTTATCGGCAGGACATCGTGTCGAGGCGATGCTCAATTCACGCCTAGTCAGTCCGCACAAGTCGGTCTAGCCTCCCCTGGCTGGGCTCGCGACGGCGGCCGGCGACCAGGATCTTGGCCGAGAATCAGCGCGAAACGCACCAAGATCGACTCAACTTCAGGGAGTCGAAGTGCCGATACCACCTAGCAATGAGGGAGGAGAAACACCGATGACCCCTGGTTGGTGCTGCGGAGCGATTAGGAGAGAGATCACTGATTGGCCGAGACATCCGCAGCCGCTGCATCACTCGGTACGCTTCGGATCGATCGGCGAAGATGCGAAGGACGTCGCCGACGGGATGCCACGAGTCCGAGGCTGGTACCTCAGCGAGTCCCATCTCGCGTCACAGCGCGGTGCCGCGGCGACCGAGTTCGCGATCATCTCCGTTGTTCTGCTCATGCTTCTGTTGGGGGCTTTCTCACTCGGACTCACCCTCTACCAACACATCGCACTCGATGGTGCGGCTCGAGAAGCGGCGAGGTTCGGTGCTACCTACCCAATCGACGATGCGGGCGGCATGGAACCATGGCTTCGCGACGTCGCACAGGTTGCTGAAGATGCGGCCACTGGCGCGTTGGGCGCATCCGAGGGGAGCAGGGAGATTTGCATAGCGTTCGGAAGTGGAGACTCCGCGAGCTTCTCGCGCATAGAGGTTGCCGGACCTACGCCGATCTCGACTGCAACAGAGCAGGTGGGATGGTGCTTTGAGAATACGGCGCCGAGCGATGACGCAGTAGTGCAAGTGCGCCTGAGCCGCGCAGGCTGGATCGAAGGGATCATCTACTCCGCCGAGCCGACGCTCGTCGGTGAGGCGACCAATCGATACGAGCGGTCCGCGCCATGACCTGGGTTGCACGGCTGAGACGTATTCACAATGACGATTCAGGCTCCGTCCTTGTCCTTGTCGCGATCGTATTGGTGGTTCTGCTGCTTTCCGTTGGCCTCGTCATCGACATCGGCGGCGTGCGAGCGTTCCGCGCCGATCAGCAAATCATCAGTGATGCCGCGGCATCGGCTGGTGCCGTCGTCCTCGCTGAGACCGGTAGCGGCCGAGATGCCTGCGAGGCGGCGAAGGCGTATGTCGTGGCTAATTCCACAAGTATCAGCTCGCTTGCAGGGGTCGATTGTTCCACTGTTTCCGTGTCGTGTGATGCGGGAACAGCTGAGACGGTTCTGACCTCTGTTGAGGATCGATTCACGATCTCAATCACGTATCCCGTGCGAGACACGAGCCCCCTCATATATTCGAGCGTCATCGGGGCGATCAACCAACCCGCATCTCTTCAGGACGGGGATGCGTGCGATCGATTAGGAGTGACCATCAACTCGGAGTGGTCGACCACTTTTGCCCGCCTGGCCGGCATCGACTCACTTAGCGCCAACGTTCACACTGTGGCTCTCGGGGCACTTTCGGTTGACGAAGCGGTGCCCCTCAACCTCTTGTTGCTTGATCGCACCGGTTGTCAAGCGCTGCACACAGCTGGTAACGGAGGAGTCATCGTGGAAGCCGTCTACAACCCCGATCAGGACGGGGATCCAAGCAACGGACTCCAGCCTGCTTTACAGCCCGGCGTCGCGGCCGTGGACTCGGATGGCAGTGATGGTTGCGCTGGGACCGACGGTGTTATTGACCTCGACGGCTCGACCTCGGTGATACGCGCCGACGGACCGACAGGGTGTGTCAACGAATCGGGCACGCACGTAGTGTCTGGCCTGACTGCCGGCGAGGGCTGTGGCCGAATCAGAGTGTTGGCCCCAGGCACCCCTGGGTGCAATGCCCCGGCATGTACGGCCGGTGGCGGCAACCTACCTAATCCGGATCCGATCGCCTTACGTAGCCGGATGACGAGAGCTTCAGTGGACCACCGATACAATTGCAAGCCCGACTACTCGACGATCCCGCCATCGATCGCATGGGCAACGAGTGCGCTGACCGTAAGTAACGAACAGGATATCCCGGGCTGCCCCGACACGCCGGCACCACATATCGATCAACTCATCCAGTTTGTCGGCCAGACAGGCACGCCTTCCGGGTTCCAGACCTGGACCGTTGCGGGCTTCCCTTGCACGATCGATGGCCCTCCAGGCCTCACGATGGTCGTTCCGGCGGGAGACTGGCATGTTGATTGCCCCTTATTCTCTGTCAAACGCGCCGTAACGTTCCAGGATGGGAACATTGTGTTTGACGGTTCA
>CAZKJJ010000329.1:0-3300 GCA_964553055.1 uncultured Acidimicrobiia bacterium | reverse complement strand
TGTCAACCTGGCGGGCGGCTGTAGTTGATGAGTCCCCCCGCAACTCCCTGTCACCGTCACCCCACAAGCCCGCCTGTGTATTCGTTAGAGCCTGTTGCGGCCCGTTTCGCTTCCTGAGCACTCGCTGTTGCGGCCCGCTACGCAGCGTCGTACAGGTTTTCCTTCCCTCTGCGAAGCAAAGAGGACGACCCAAGCAGGGTGGACGTGGGTCGGTCTTCGATGAACTGCTGTTGTGTGGCGGTCGGCGTTCGTGGCTGGGTTTGTCCTGACCGCCTCGTTGTTCTTCCTGTCCCCAGACTCCTCACTTGCTCTTTCGAGCAAGCAGCAACAGCGCCGCGTTCTCGCCACGCAGCAGAGTGAGTGTCATGCACTGCTGGCGAGGGGTGCCAGGTCGACTTCGCCTTGTAGGCGGGCACCCAACCGGATGCCCCTCTGACGGGCGACAGTCACCGCTTGAGCCCTTCTGGGCCGTCCTCCCCGGCGCGTCGTCTCGACGTGGCTGGTGGGTACTGCGGTGCCGGGTCGTCACGCTGACCCGCGAGCGTGACAGGCAGTCTGCCAGATGTCACTGGAGTTGACAAGTGCGTGACAGAATGCCGACGGGGGGCTATCTTGATCTGCGTTCCGTGGTACCCACACCAAAGGAGTGTGCTTTGGAACGCGAACAGTTCATCGAGCAGTACCGGGCGGCGGATGCCGCAGTCTCCGAGCATGAGTCGGCTGCCGAGCAGTACGCAGCCCTCGCGGAGAAGGACAAGTGGGAGCGCGCCCGCATCGCCTTTGAGGCGGTTGAGTCGGGCGAGTTCTCGCAGCGGTCGTTCGCGGAGGCGGTGGGCAAGGGCAACAAGACAGTGGCCCGTCAGTGCGCCGTCTGGAGGACGTTCGGTGTGTCGGCACCGACACGGTTGCCCGACTACACCGAGGCGTGGGCTGCCGTCGAAAACGACACACGCCCCGCCGCTGGATCGTCCGAGCGCGCCAAGCAGCAGGTCGAACGGATGCCCGCCGCCGAGAGGGCTGAGATCGTCAAGCAGGCGATGGCGGACCCGGAGGTTGCCCGTGAGGTCGTCAAGGACCGCGAGACGATCAACAAGATCACCCACGCCCGCGTCGAGAACCTGAAGGACGAGCCGCGTGGCGACACGTCCGACGTAGATGCTGCGGTCAAGAAGGCCCGCCAGTCCATCGCGGAACACGCGATCTTCGCCACCATGTCCCGCCTTCGGGTCCAGGTTGCCGACCTCGTCCGCGAGGGCGTGCAACTCAATCCCAAGGTCGTGTCCTCCGAGGTCGAGTTGACCCGGAACGCCCTCGACACGCTGGAGTCGCTGTCGGAGTTCGACGGCGATTGGGACGCTGCCCTCGCCTCCATCGACGGGGGTGCGGCATGACGAAGCGCCAGAGCAAGACGGTTGACCGGGCGAACCTGCTGTTCGACATGCTCCTTGCAGCAGGCCCGGACGGCCTGTCCAGCGCTCAGATCCTTGAGTCTGCTGGTTGGACCAAGAGCCAGTTCGGAGTGGCGAAGGACATCATCCGCGAGGAGTTGGCGTCCATTCGCAAGGAGCCGATCATCTACAACCCGCGCGAGGATGTGTGGAAGATCGACGCCCCGAAGGACGAGGTCAAGGAGTTCGTCCACAAGCGCCAGGAGATCAAGGCTCGCCAGATCCTCAACGACCTGACCGCTGCCGTCGTGCCCTACCTCGCCAAGCACAAGAACCGCGATGTCGCGATGAAGTACGCCGAACGGTCCTTGCGTCGTGCGGTCGAGGACTTGCAGGACGTGCTGTAGGCCCCTCATCACCTACCATGTATCCGCGACACTCCCCGTGAGTGCTGCGGAACCCACACCGCCCCGGCTTCGGCTGGGGCGGTGTGGGTTTGTGCCACTGTCCCATTCCTGCCATGTCATTTCTGTGACATTGGCAAGTGCGTGACAGAACGCCAACTATTTCGTACCCTCTCACCACATCCGGTGAAGGGCCGCGCGCATGTCAGGTATTCGCCTGTGCGCGTGTGGTTGCGGAGAACCCCTCCCCGACGACGCCCCCGGCCAGCGTCGGTACCTGAACCCGACGCACCGTCGCCGCGTTCGTGATCGCCGCAGGAACAAGAGCGATCAGTTCACGCCCAAGACGAACGCCAAGGGCAACCCCAAGCCGATCTACACGACGCGGGCCGTCAGCAGGATCGAGCGGCGCGGCTACGACTACGAGCAGTTCGTGGAACTCGGCCTCGCCGACGAGGTCATCGCCGACAAGATCAGTGTTCAGCAGGCCACGGACCGTTACAACGAGTTGACGGAGAAGTCCGTCTCCCGGCCCACCGTGTCGCGCTGGGTCATCACGGCCAAGACTGACAAGGCGCTCAACAAGGACCAGGAGAAGTGGTCCCGAGAGTCCACCGTCGAGGAGTGCCTACAGGACTTCGGCGCGTTCTGCCGCCGCTACTGGCCCGACGACCAGATCACGGCCTTCCACATGGAGTGGGCCGACCTCATCAGCGAGGCCATCGACACAGGCGGGCGCTGCATGCTGCTCGCCCCTCAACGTTCGGGAAAGTCGCATCTGCTGCGCAAGTATGCGGCATGGCGCATCTGCCAGAACCCCGACATCCGCATCCTGTGGGTGAGCCAGTCCGCCGACCTCGCCAAGAAGGCCGTCGGCTATGTGCTCGACATCCTCACGCAGAACAACAAGCTCATCGAGGAAGTCCTCGGTCCGGGCCGCGAGTTCCGCCCGCCGTCCCGGCAGAACCTCTCATGGACCTCCGAGGAGTTCACCGTCGGGGTGCGCACCAAGATCCAGGCGTCCCCGACGATGGTCGCGCTCGGCAAGGGCGGCTCGATCCTGTCGCGCGACGCTGACGTGCTGATCGTGGACGACCTCCAGGAGCACAAGCACGTCCGGTCACCGTCGATCCGCGAGCGTGACGACGAGTGGTTCTTCACCGACCTGATGTCCCGCAAGCTGCCCGCCACCGGCTTGGCCATGATCGGCTCCCGGCAGCACATTGACGACGTCTACTCGAAGGTGCTCCAGAAGCCCGACCAGTGGACCATCCGCATCTACCAGGTCCACGACCCGGCCTGCACGCTGCCCGAGTCCGAACCCGACGCCCACGTCGACTGCATGCTGTGGCCCGAGCAGTATCCGTACGACTACATGATGGAGCAGCGGGCGCAGCAGGGTGAGGCGTACTTCGCCCGCAACATGATGAACGACCCGTCCGAGGACGGCGTCACCTACGTCACGGCGACCGACCTCGAACAGCACAAGTCCGAGCGCTTCGAGGCGG
>CAZKJJ010000328.1:1965-3305 GCA_964553055.1 uncultured Acidimicrobiia bacterium | reverse complement strand
CGCGTCGCCAAGCTTGTCGGGTGCGAGGCGAGCCACGAGGTACGGGTTGAGCCCGGTTGCCCTGTCAAGGGTGCTGGTGTCAAGGCAGTCGGTGTCGACGAGGGCGTCGATGATGGCTCGTGGCGCATCCCCGAGGTCGTCGAGCGGAACGCCGCGTTCATGAGATGTCGCGAGGTGAATCAGCCGAGCGGCGCGACTACTCACGTTGGAGGCAAGCGTGACCAGAGGCGTGACGCCGCCGAGTCCGAGCTCGGGGAGCGCGTCGTCGACAGCACGTCGCACCCCCTGTCCAGAGGTGAGGGCAGCGTTGGACCGGAGAACCTCGACCGCCAAGGTGGTGATGCCGCCAACCTGCGCGAGGGCGTCAAGCGTGTCGCCGAGCTCTGGATCGTGGTCGTGCAGCGTGATGTGCTCACTGGCTCGCATCAACAGGATCAGCCGCGCGGCGTAGCCAGGCGACGGCAGCCGCAGAGCCGCGCGGATTGCAGGGGCCCAGGCGCCTACCTGCGTGAGCGTGCATGCAAGTGCCCACGTCAGCTCTGTGGGGGTATGGGCGACGGCAGCCGCAATGTCGAATAGGCCGAGCTTGAGCGCATCGAGCAGCAGGCCGCGACGGTCGGCAGCGGACGTTGCCCACGACCGCGCAAGCACGTGCAGGCGCTCGACACCGCCCGGCTCGAGGTCCGTGTAGGTCTGCGACGCGGCCAGGAGGGCACCTGCGTAGGTCCAGCCTCCCGAGCGAATGGGGTGGGAGAAGTCTCCGACGTGGCGCGCGTCCACCTCGTCGAGTTCGCCAGCTGGGGTCATGACGGTGTATCGAGTCTCTGAGCCGCCGATGACGACCGCGCCCGCTTGCGAGGTCTGGTGGATGAGCCATCCTCCGATTGCCCCCAGCGAACCCGGCCGGCGAGACGGCTCCAGGCTGACGGTGCAGGCGCTGCATGCCTCGCCAGCCGCTGGGCTCCCACAGGCGCGGCAGAAGGCGAGGAGCGACGCGAAGGTCGCCCCACCCATCGACGCACCCATAGATCCCCGTTGTTCCCCGTGGCGGGTACCCCTACCCGGCCCTGACGATAGTCGGAACGCGACTGCGGCTCCGGCCACTATCGCCCCTCACGGGTGAGGTCGGCGATCTTGTCGGCGGACTTGAGCACGACATGTCGCCGCGGCGCGTCTCGATGTCGCCGGCAACCGAAGACTGAAATGGTGGTCTAGCCCATAGTGTGCGGCGTGGCTCTCAAGTCTGATATGGCACCACCGAAAACGGGCCGGTGGGCGTTCAGCGTCTGGCGCCGCTGGCCCAGCGGGCGATAGCCGTCCGGGCCGATCACCCGCGGGCG
>CAZKJJ010000328.1:0-1955 GCA_964553055.1 uncultured Acidimicrobiia bacterium | reverse complement strand
CCGAGGTTTGACAACCCGCGCGCCCCGCAGCTGCGGGGCGCGGCTTCGACTGCATCCGCGACCTCGTCGCCGCCAACGCCGAGCACGACGAGCGGGTCCGTGAGCGCGTCGGCCAGGAGTACGTCGCGACGCTGGCGACGGCGCTGACTGGCGAGTTTGGGGCAAGGTGAGTGTAGTGCCACGCGTGTTCGCCAAGAAAACGCATGGCGGACGTTCTCGACCGAGTGGAGCTGCACGAGGACTTCGACCCGCGCCCGCATTGCGCACTTACCGTTACAGACACCGAGTTGACTGCAACGGAACGCAACGCCCCGCCGCATCGAGCGTGGACGACACCGAGCTATAGGGCAGCAGGGAGACCGACATGGCAGGTGAGTTGGAGCCGCTTCAACCAGACGAGGTCGCGGTGGTGCCGATCGACCTTGAGACAGGCCTCGTCCTCGCACTCGGCCACGACCTGCACGAAGAGGGCGAGCCCGTCGCCCGCGGCCTGTTGGACGCCGCCCTGGACAAGGCCGGCTTCCTGGGTGGCGCCTACGCCGCGACGTCCCTCCTCGATGGCTCGCTGGTGCGGCTCGCCCCGGAAACCGTCGAACACCTCAAGGATGGCGCAGTCTTCCTGAAGGACGCACAGGGGTTTGCGCTGGGATCCCTGAGGACGCCCAGCGTGGCCGGGGTCCGTGCTGCCGTGCGGCTCCTCCCCGAAGCCTCAGATCCCATCGCAGCAGGGCTGATGCTGCAGACCATGGCCATCCAACGCCAGCTCGGGCAGATCCAGGATGCGTTGGAGGAGATCGACGCCAAGCTCGACGAGATCATCAAGGGCCAGCATCACGGGATCCTTGGCTCGCTGCTGAGCCTGGCGGAACCCCTGGAGGAGATCGCCAGGAAGCTGCGGGACGGCCACCCACTCACGGAAGCCGACGAGGTCAGTCTGCGCGGGTACGAGGACGAAGCCCGTCGTCGTCAGCATGAGGCCAGCCTCTGGTTGGCCAACCTCCATCAGCTACTGACGGCGGACGATCCCAGCCTGAGGCAGCAGCACGACCTGCTCGAGAAGGTCATCAAGCGCGAGCACGTAGCGTTCTGGATCCGGATCTACATCGTCTCGCAGATCACGCTTGCCAGGGCGCGCTGCTTGCGCTTGTCGCGAGCCGCGGCCGTCGAGGCTCCTGAGTGGGCCCAACAGCTCCAGCACGATGTCACGCGTCAGCTCGACAGCATGGCCGATGAGGTTGTGGCCCTGGCCCGCAATCTGGATCGGTACCTGCGCGATCACGACATCGCGTCCGGCATCGAGGAGCTGGCCCTCCAGCGAAAGCGGCGTGTCCGGCGGCTTCGGCGGCAACTTCGCGAGGTTCATGAAGGGCTTCGAGCAGGGGTGGAGGCCTCGGAGGCGAGTCTGCGTCTGATGTTGCAGGATGCCGAGAGCTTCGAGATCCCTTCACGCCTGAGCCGTCGGGATGTCGAACCGTGGCTCGTGCGCGATCCCCTCTATGACGCCAGCAAGGTCGGGTGGGCCAAGGCGAAGGAGCTCAGCGCTGAGGCAGGCGACGTGGCCAGTCAGTCCTTCGCTGAAGCCCGTAGGCGAATGGAGCAGGAGCTCGAGAAGCGTCGGGGCACGGCTCAGGGTGACGCTGACGAGACTGCCGATTGAACTCTGCTGCCTCGCCCGCCCAGGGAACTCGTTCCGCTTCTGGCCCCACCACGTGTTCTAACTCCATGGGGTAGCCCAACGTCGTCGCTGACGCGTGGCATCCCACCGCTCGTCGCCGATCTCGAGTCGGATGGCGCCATTTGGGTCGACGACACCTAGGCAACGCACACGGGCATGGCGTGCGCGGATTCGAAGCGGAGCCGCTACCGGTCGGGGACGGAGTGCATCGCCACTCGTGGCCCCTAGGTATGCAGCCGCGTCGTGGCCACAGGTAACCGGGGGCTCAGAGCTCGTCCTG
>CAZKJJ010000327.1:0-3310 GCA_964553055.1 uncultured Acidimicrobiia bacterium | reverse complement strand
ATGGACACGTCGTGGTCGGGGCCACTTTCGCCCCAGGCCGCGCTGCGCCTGTGCTACCACTTCGCCAAGTTCGTGTGGATGGTCGACCCCGCCAAGCACAGGACCGCCGCGGATCGCGCCGTCGCCAGCCTCTACGAGGCTCACAGGATGCTCGACCCGGCGGCGGAGCGGCTGGAGATACCGCTCGAAGGCAGCACCATGGCGGTCAACCTGAGGAAGCCGGCAGGCATCGAAGGACCTGCCGTCGTGCTGCTGATACCAGGGCTCGATTCGACGAAGGAGGAGTTCTTCAACTGGGAGAACGTCTTTGTCAGAAGGGGCCTCGCCACTGCCTCGATGGATGGACCTGGCCAAGGCGAGACCGGGTACCGAACCACCATCCGTGCGGACTACGAGGTCGCGGTCACGCAGGTGATCGACACGCTGGCCCGCCGAGGCGACGTCGACGGAGCCCGAGTCGGGGCTGTGGGAGTCAGCCTCGGTGGCTACTACGCGCCACGGGCGGCGGCCTTCGAGTCCCGTCTGCAAGCGGTTGCGACCATCGGCGGGCCATACGACTTCGGCGCCTGCTGGGACGGCCTACCGCCGATCACCAGAGAGACGTTCCTGGTGCACTCGGGGTCACAGGATGAGACTGAGGCTGAGCGAAGAGCCGCACAGCTCACGCTGGAGGGCATCGCCCAGAGAGTCGGGCAAGCGCTGCTGGTGGTGTTCGGCAAGCTCGATCGGCTCATCCCCTGGCAGCAAGCCGAAAGGCTCGCAGACGAGGCACCCAACGCGACCCTCGTCATGTATGAGGAAGGCAACCACGTCTGCAACAACATCCCATACCTGTACCGGCCCCTCGTTGGCGACTGGATGGCGGACCAGCTCGCCGGAGAGAGCCGCTGAGCCTCCGCATGAAGCCGTCCGCTTGGATGACGCTGCCGGAACCGTCTGACCCAGGGTCAGCCGGCCACTCCCGGTATCTCGGCAGACCGGCGGTCACGTCTCCAGTTCACCACGTCAAGCCCTCGACAGCGTCTCCGGAATCCTCAGGCCCGCCGCGATCGCCACCCCTGCTGTCGCAGCCGCCAACAGCAGCATGGCCGTCGCCCTGCCAGAGGCTTCGTAGACGAAGCCCGCCACGAGGGGCCCTAGAACGAACCCGAGATCGCCTGCGAAGCGGAACCTCCCAAGGCGCTTACCGAAGCCCCCACCGCCGCTCACGTCTCCGAGCACGGTGGCGCCCACCGTCACGCCCACAGCCCCGAGCGAGGAGAGCACGATCGCCAGGAGCCAGGTCGACACGGTCGGATCGAGAGCCGCGATCGTGATCCCCACCGTCTGCAGGGCCAATCCGGGAAGGAGAGCCCAGCGTCTGCCCACCCGATCAGAGATCTGACCTGCGCCGAGCGCACCAACCACTCTGGCAGCACCACCCAGCGCCAGGGCAAGACCTATCGCACCGGCCGACAGGCCGAGCTCCTGGCTACCCACGATCGGGTACAGCGTCTGGAGCAGCGCTCCTCCTATGGCGAACTGCATGGCAGGGAGCGCGTAGATCACGGCGAGCGTGCCGAGCGGCACCTCGGCCTCTTCCGTATCAGCGCTCCGTTGCGTCACCCTGCTCCGAGTTTTCGGTGCCCTGCGAGCCGTGGCGATTCCCACCCCCGCCAACACGGCTGCGGCGACGAAAGCCCAGCGCCAGTCCGAGAGTGCGTCGACGATTCCTCCGAATGCCGGTCCCAGTGCCTGGCCCGCCAGCAGGGCCGTCGCGTAGAAGGACACCGAAGTCCCACGCTTGTGCGTGGCGCTCGAGAAGAAGGCCAGGCCCGTGGTGTTGGTCCACGAGGAGCCGACGCCTGCCAGAAAGGCGGCCACGAAGGTGACAGCAGCGGTCCACGCCCCTGCGAAGAGCAGGTTGCCACCGGCCACGATGAGCGAGGCGGTCCACAGCAGCCTCCGGGTCGGCACCTCATCGGTGAGCTTCCCGACGGGCAGGTCCGCCACCAGCCTCCCCGCTGCGAACACGGCGCTGAGCACGCCCAGCTGACTGGCTGTCATCGAGAACTCGGCGCCGATCTCGGGAAGCAGAGGCGCCCTGACGATCGAAGCAATCGTCACAACGAACACCGTGGCGCCCACCGACCACATGGCGGCCGAGGACTCCCGCAGGTCGTCTCCCATGTGCCTCAGCCTGTCAGAGGACCTTCGTCACCAATCGAGCGCTATGTACTTGGTCTCGAGGAACTCGAGCAGGCCCTCGTGGCCCCCCTCTCGCCCGAGGCCGCTTTCCTTCACCCCACCGAAGGGCGCAGCGGGGTCGGAGATCAGGCCTCTGTTCACGCCGACCATGCCTGCCTCGAGGGCTTCCGAGACCCGCAGGGCCCTGGTCAGGTCCGTCGTGTACAGGTAGGCGGCGAGCCCGTGATGGGTCGCGTTCGCCAGCTCGATCGCCTCGGACTCTGTCCCGAAGGAGACGACAGGAGCCACAGGGCCGAAGATCTCTTGTCCAAGGATCGGATCGTCTGGCCCGACCTCCGTCAGCACGGTCGGCTCGAAGAAGAAGCCAGGCCTGTCCGGCGCGCTCCCACCGACCGCGATCCTCGAGCCGGCACCTGTCGAGACGCCCACCAGCTCCCCCAGGTCCTTCTGCGCAGCCTCGTTGATCACGGGGCCTAGCTCCACGCCAGGTTCGAGGCCCGGTCCCGTGCGGACGGCGGCCATGGCAGCCGCCAGCTTCTCGGTGAAGGCAGGCACCACCCGCTCCTGGACGTAGATCCGGTTGGCGGCAATGCACGACTGCCCACCGTTCCGCATCTTGGCGATCATGGCACCCGCCACGGACGCATCGATGTCTGCGTCCTCGAAGACGAGGAAGGGAGCGTTCCCTCCCAGCTCCATCGACACGTTGATGACCCGCTCGGCTGCAATCTGCAAGAGGGTCCGCCCCACCTCCGTGGATCCCGTGAAGGAGAGCTTCCTGACCCTGGGGTCCGCCAGCACCGAAGCCACCACCTCTGCGGAGTTACGAGCAGGAATGACGTTGAGCACGCCGGAGGGAAGACCAGCCTCCTCCAGGATGGACGCCACCGCCAAGGCGGTGAGGGGTGTGTCTGAAGCGGGCTTGAGCATCATCGTGCAGCCGGCTGCCAAGGCAGGACCGATCTTCCTGGTGGCCATGGCGGCTGGGAAGTTCCAGGGCGTCAGTAGCAGCGAGACGCCGACAGGCTGATGGATTGCCAGGATCCGTTTGTCTCCTGCCGGTGCTTCGAGGATGGAGCCATGATTGCGAACGGCTTCTCCCGAGTACCAGCGGAAGAACTCG
>CAZKJJ010000326.1:0-3315 GCA_964553055.1 uncultured Acidimicrobiia bacterium | reverse complement strand
GCCTCCAGGCCCAGAGCGAGACGGTCGGCGTGGGCATCAGCTGCGCCGCGGATCCTGCCATCTGCGGGTTTCCGCCAGCCGCCCTGCTCATCGATTTTCCGTTGGGCCTGGCGTGCGACGCCACCGACTCAGTCACCTGTCAGCCGCTGTGCAACTCGGCAGCGGACTGCCCTCCCGACTACCTCTGCTCCGATGCGAACCGAGATGGCACGAGTTTCTGCGTCGATCCCCGTTGCACGCCGGTCGAGTAGTCGCTGTGGCAGTGTGCCCGGGCGCAACTCATCCGTTCGCCGGCCGAGTAGGGCGCCATGGGCGACAACCGGGTGAGCCAGCAGCAGCGAGTTCGCCGAGCGGCGACCCCGCAGACGGTCGGAGATGACGGGCACGCGGCCACCGAGCTACCGCCGCCGCCTGAGCAGGAGCTCGAGCGCGCCACCGCAGCCGTCGACCGAGCACGGGCGCGTGCCGCTCGCACACTTCGGTGGTCTCGCCGACAGCGGCAACCGCAGCCCCGCCCAGCCCTGGACCTCGCCGTCCACCCTGAGCGGCCTCAGACGCTCCAGGAGGGCCAGGAGCGCCGCATCTGGGCGCAGCTTCGTCCCGCCGAGCAGAGGAGCCTACGCGAGGCCGTGGCCGCTCTGGTGGCCGACGACGCGGTGGACAAGCTGGACGGACTGGTCGGCTTGCTGAACCGCATCCGCGCCCGTCGGAATGAGCGTCGCGGTGGCGAGCCGCGCGAGCCGGTGGGCATCGACCGGCAGGCTGTGCGCGAGGCGGTGGCGCACGGCGTGGAGCTCGGCCTCGAGGCGGGCGTCGAGCACCTGCTTCGGACCGTGCTCGCGGCGCTCTTCGGTGAGCCGGTGGAGTCAGAGCCTGATGCGAATCCGCTTGGTCCCCTACAGGGGCCACCGGAGATGGGGCGACTGGACCCAGGCGAGCGGCGGTTCGTGCTCGAGCTGCCGCCCATCCCGTTTGGGTAGCCGTGTCAGTGATGGCACTGGCGGTCTCTGCTGATGCAGGACCCACCACAGGCACGCCCTTGGGTGCAGCAACGGCCGCTGGTGGTCACGCCGCCGGGACAGCTGCGTGTATCGGGCGCTGTAGATGTCGTGGGTTCCGGTTCCGGTTCTGGGACTGGCTGCCCGTGGTGGACCACCTGCCAGAGCTCACGCGCCTTCTCGAGTAGTGGTCGCGGCCAACCGAAAGCGTGCTCGCAGGCACTCATCTCGACGCTGACCGCCCGCATGAGTCCCTCCAGTTGTTGGCTCGAGAGGACAGCGCCAAGGGTCTGTGTGAGCGACTTCCCTACGCGCTTCTGTGCAGACTGCACAGGAATGTCGGGCCAACTCGTCCCATCCACGACCACAGAGATCGCCGAGCAGGGCCATCCGCGAAGCCCCTCTTGACTGGAGGCCGACACGACCAGCTCACCCCCACGATCAACCTCGCCCGACCAGCCGGTGAGCGCTAGCCGGAACCCATGAGGAGGAACGCTTGAGCCCTCTACCGTTGTGGCCCCGCTTGTCGTCGAGCTGATGGTGTATTCGGGCTCGCCGCTGCTGGCCTGAGCGGTGGTCGGGCCAGTTGCGCCCTTTCCGGAGCTGACGCACCCAAGCATTAGCAGCAGGTAAGGGGAGAGGTGTTGAGGCACGCCAGACGGTCTCATCCACAGGCCCAACCGTCCACGTCGGCGCCGTCTGACAGGGAGGGCGGACCCTCGGCCTCTCGGGTAGGCTCTGGGCAATGCCGGTTCGCGTCGACCCCGCCAAGCTCAGTTACTACCTATCGAAGTGCGACGATCCGGCTGAGTCCATCGCAGCAGCTCGCCTCGACTACGGGGCGGTTTACGGTTGGCTGAACGGGGTAGGCAGTCCAACAGTTGAGGAGGTCCGGCGGTTGGCGCGGATCTTTGGCGTGCCCATCGACTACTTCGCGGAGATCCTCGAGTAGTGGACGCGAGGCAGAAGCGGTTCGCACGCGAGGAACAGATCGCGCGCCTCGTGTGCGATGCCGTTCCCGGTTTGGAGTTCGGCCGCAAGTCGGAGTCGCCCGACGCGATCCTGCGACGTCCCGATGGCACCGAGATCGGTCTGGAAGTTGCCGGCGTCGTCAGCGAGGCGACGCACCAAACGAAGCGACATCGTCAGGAGGCGGCGGCCGCGGTTGAAGCCGAGCGCAAGGAGCGGGGGTTGGTGAGATGGCTCCGCGTCTACTTCGACGCGACTGAAATGCACGAGCGCCCTCTTGAGAAGAGGCCGCGCCGCCGGTGGCTGAAACACACCGCCAGCGAGCTCATCACCATCGCGAGTCAGTCGCCCAGCGGCGAGCTTGGCACCAACGAGCTCCGCGCGGCTGGGATCGACTACGTGGCTGGCTTCACATGGAAGCCCCCCACGGCACTTCCCGGCGTTGGCATGGGCTGGGCAACGTGCGCCGACCACGTGGTCGCGGCGGACCTCCTGCGGGCGAAGGACGCCCTGATTCCGAGCTACCGGAGAAAGCACCCAGAGCTTGCCGAGGTGTGGCTCGCGCTGGAGGGCATCTGGCCGGGAATGATCGACTACGGACTAGACGATCTCGGTCAGGAAGCGTTCGAGAGCGGGTTTGGCCGGGTATTTGTGGTGGAGGGCAAGCGGCCAGGGCACGACGAGAAGGCGAGGGAGGTGTTGCGAGACCTCGGCCAGTCGAGTTGACCGGCTCACGGTAAGCCGCGCAACCGGCACGCGCGAGCACCGAGAAGCGCCCCATGCCGCTGCTCGTGACCTACCTAGGCCCGCTCCCCAACCGCCGCTCCCACACCGTGGAGGTGCTCTTCGAGCGCTCCGACGGGCATGTCTTCGGCTTCGACCTGGTGGTCGTGCCGATGGCCGAGACATGCGCCGCGTGGTTCACGACGGACGGCGAGCTCGTGCGGATGGTGGCGGTGGGGCAGGCGTAGCCAGTTGCGCAAGAGAGCCTCTTCGCGTACCTCTATCTCGATGGCCCGCTCAAGAAAATCAAAGGGTTCGGGCTCGTCGAAGGCTCGATACGGCGAGGGCAAGGAAGCCGCGCCGATCGTTCGTGACGGGGACCGGGCTGCGATGACGGTCGAGGTTAGCGCTGACGAGCTGGACCCGCCGGATCGCAGTGTGGCCGCGAACTTCGCAACAGCCACATGGGACGGTGACCAGATCTTCCTACTGTTCTCGCAAAGGGCCCCCGGTGCGGAGGTGCCACAGGCGTCGCTCTTTGTGAGTGTTCCCGTGCAGTCGGTTCAGGATCTGCTGCGTGAGAAGAACCCTGCCTTCGTGACCGGTTGCCTTGATTTCGTTACAT
>CAZKJJ010000325.1:0-3348 GCA_964553055.1 uncultured Acidimicrobiia bacterium | reverse complement strand
GACTACGACCTCGAGACGGCGGGAACGCTGGACGAGGCGCGACGCAACCTCGGCGCGGGTCCTTCCGGCTTCATCCAGGCCGTAATCACCGCGCCACAGCAGGAACCGATCACGACGACCGTGCTGCGCGCCCTCGAGCGAGGTGCCCGCCGAGCAGCTGTGTCGAAGTCTCTGCAAGCGGAGATCCGATCTGCGCTCGAGCGGGCGGAGTCGAACAAGTTCGCTGCGCCCTCCTACCGCGAGATCCGTGGGATCCTCGAAGCTTTGACCGGATCTGGCAAGCGTCGACCCGTCCTTCTCGTGATCGACGAGTTCGGCAAGAACCTCGAGGCCTTCGCCGAGTCGGGCCGCGAGGGCGACCTCTATCTTCTACAGGAGCTCGCCGAATGGGCTAGCGGCGAAGACGGGCTTCCTGTCGTGCTCGTCACGATTCAGCACCTCGCCTTCGAGGCCTACGCTGCCGACGCCACATCGGCGCAACGTCGGGAGTGGGCCAAGGTCCAGGGCCGGTTCGAGGACATCCCCTTCGTTGACTCGGCAGCGGCGACACGCACGTTGATTGCCAGCGCCATCGAGCATTCTGACGATCCGATGTTCCAGTGGTTGCTCCGTGAGGCCGCAACCAAGGAAGCGGAGACCGCCCAGGGCTACGGGCTTGCCGCGGTCGCGGACACCGAGGTGGTCCGCAGGAGCTTCCCGCTTCATCCGTCGACCCTGCTTGTTCTGCCAGAGCTGTGCGCTAGGTACGGGCAGAACGAACGAACGCTCTTCAGCTTCCTTGCCTCAGACGAACCGCTGTCCGTCGTGACATTCACACGGAGGAGCACCGAGGGCGGGCTTCCGTGGGTGAGGCTCGACCGGGTCTATGACTACTTCATCGAGTCGGCCTCGACCTTCGTGGGAGCCTCGCGTGAAGCGTCGCGCTGGATCGAGGTCGAGACCACGATCCGCGACGCCCACGGGCTCACGGAGTCGCAGCAGCGTGTCTTGAAGACCGTCGGCGTGCTCAATTTGGTGGCGGCCGGAGGAGCGCTGCGAGCGTCCCCTGACCTCATCGCCTGCTCCGCGGTCAATGAGCAGGAGGGGACAGCATCCGAGGACGACGTACGCCGCTGTCTTGATGAGCTCGTCGAGTTGGGCCTGGTGGTGTATCGCGACTTCGCGTCGGAGTACCGACTCTGGCGCGGTTCGGACTTCGAAATCTCCAGGCACCTCGAGGCCGCACGACGGCAAGTCCGCCAGCGCTCAGTCGCATCCTTGTTGGACGAGATCCAACCGATGCGTCCCCTGGTCGCGGCCCGCCACACGATCAGGTCAGGGACGACGCGCGCCTTTGCAAGGGTGTACGCGGATCGTCGGACAACCCTGCCCAACCTCGATGCCCGCGATGACCGCAGCGACGCGCACTCGTTCAACAAGCTCGCCGGATGTGACGGGCTCCTCGTCTACGTCCTCGACCCTAACGGTGAGTTGCCGGTTCTGCCGCTGCCGAGTTCGGGTCTCCCGCTTGTCACGGTTGTGCCTGAAGACGCGGGGGGGCTCGTCGAAGCAGCCGTGGAAGTCGCAGCCCTGCTGGCTGTTGCGCAGGATCCGGCTCTTCCCCCTGACGACCGCGCCGCACGACGCGAGATCGCAGAACGAACCGCGTATGCCCGGCAGGTCTTGGATCGGGTGGCAGCGGAGACCTTCGCGACCGATGCGTCGTGGGTATGGCACAACCCCCGCAACAAGGACGGGTCGGTGCCGAAGACCCAGGCGCCCAAGTCGCTCGACGTCGGTCTCGGCACATCGGCATTGTCAGGCGCTTTCGACCGGGCCTTCGCGAAGTCGCCCACGGTGGCGTACGAGACCATCAACCGTTCTGAGTTGAGCTCGCAGGGGGCCAAGGCGCGTCGGATCCTGCTTGAAGCCCTCGTCCACCCCGCGCGACGGCGTGCGCCCCTCCTCGGCCTTGAAGGCGAAGGCGCGGACGTGGCGGTCTACCGGGCGGTGCTCGAGGACTCGGGAATGCACGACCCCGAGACGGGCCTGCAGGCGCCAACAGCGTCGACTTGGCAGCCGGCCTGGCAGACGCTCCTCGAAGAGCTTCGAGCTGCAGGTCGGGCCCCGGTGGCTATCCCCCACTTGCTGAACGAGCTCGAGGCCGCGCCCATCGGGCTCAAGCGAGGCGTGGCCACCGTCTTGCTGACGGCCGGTCTCGTTCTACACGCTTCCGAGATCGCGATCTACGAGCACGGAACCTTCCGGCCCAAGCTCGATGCCGCGCTGTCGGAGCGCATGGTTCGAAACCCAGGAAACTTCTCCGTGAAGCATCTCGCCACCGGTCGCGGGTCCAAGCGGAACCAGGCGCTAGAGCTACTGGCCGAGAGACTGCACCACGTGCTACCGGACTCCAGAGCAGCGCGCACGGCCGCCGAGAATCCAACGGTGCTGACGGTGACGGTGGCGCTTGTAGACGTCTTGCACCGTCGTGGGGACGACTTCACTCGCAAGACGAAGCAGTTCCATGGCCTCTGGGAGAGCGATGTTCCTGCTTCGGATATCTCGAGGGCAGCTGCGGTGCGCGATGCCCTCCTAGAGACGCATGAGCCGGACGTGCTGCTCTTTGATCGACTCCCGGGTGCGGTTGGGCAAGGCGTCCTGCCTGCGTCTGGCCTGGGCACGGAGGCAATGCCGGCCGAAGAGCTCGAGGGCTTCGCATCTGCCGTCGCCTCCGCCGTGGAGGTGATTGACCGCGTGTCGAGCCGTTTGGAAGGGCGTGTGGCGTCGGTGATCAGAAAGGCCGCGCAGTGCAAGACGATGGAGGAGGTGGTGAGCCGTGCAGACGATCTCGTCGATCTCGAGGTTCTGGCACCCGCGGTTCGTCGGTTCGTCCAGGTTGCTCGCATGCGTGGTGCCTATACGGATGATTCGGCATGGCTCGGGGCTGTCACCGAGTCCGTCTGTGGTGGCTCGCTCCAGCACTGGAGCGACCACACCGCGCCCGCGCACCTCGAGACGCTGGAACGGACGGTCGCTGACTACGCGCGCGTTGCCGAACTCACCCGGTTCGCCGAGGGACGCACGTCGGCGGGATTCCGAGCGCTCAGGGTTCAGGGGACAGATCAGGGTGGTAATAGCACGGAGGGCATCGTCGCCCTCTCCGACGATGTCCGGGAACGGGCCGAAGGCGCCCTTGCTCGTGCCCTCGAGGAGTTGACGCGGCGGACTGGATCGCCCGTCGACGCGCAGGATGCGCTTCTTGCCCTCCTCATCGAGCGCTTCATATCCGGGCAGTCGCCCATGGCCACCGATAGGGTCCCCGACGTCGGGCCGTCGACGGAGGACGTAGCTAGCTCATGAGTGATG
>CAZKJJ010000324.1:0-3354 GCA_964553055.1 uncultured Acidimicrobiia bacterium | reverse complement strand
ATCTCCGGCCAGCTCTCGAGTCGGATTCTCGGAGCCGCGGTCGAGCCGACCGAACGTGGTCAGCAACCGGGTGACGATCTCGTCGAACTCCGTACTCACATCGACGTCGCCCAATGCCCGGTAGGCGTCGAGGAACTTCTCTTTGAAGATCGTGTGATTTCCTTCTGCAGCGGTGAAGACGAATTGCTCCCGCAACGCGCGTTCGTTGACGTACTTCTCGAGCTGGCTCAGAGCCTGGGACCTGAGCTTCGAGAGCAATCCTGGAAGGGAGGATGATCCAAGGGCAGACATCGTCTCAGGCTGGAGCGCTTTCAATAACGATGTCAGGCGCGGTCCGTGATCTCAAGGCCGAGTGGCCTGAAAGCGTCACCGAGCGCGTCCTGCAGTGTCGCAGTGGTTGCGACCTTGCCGACATCTATTCCAAACTCCACGATGGTTTGGGCGCTCGCAACCGCTGCGGCATTCCTGCTCCGGGTAAGGATCGTCCGTTCGGACGGGGGTGGTGCACAAGATCGTGCATGTTCTGCCCGAGAACGTCGACAGAGGAGCAGACGGGTGTGCGGGCAGCTCTTGGGTTACTGTGCAGTCTCATCCGGGGACCTCATTGGGTCTGGGGTGCTTGGCAGCCCACAGCCTCTAAGGAGGCCCGGATGAACAACGTTGTTAGGAGTTACACCCAGGCGCCCTCCGTCGCCTTGACCGGAAGGTCAGCGCCTTGAACCGTCTCGATGATGCGCGCCGCGACGAGGTAGGGGTCCGCGTCGGAGGCGGGGCGCCGGTCCTCCAGATAGCCCTTCCATCCGGCCTGAATCGTCGAGATCGGAATCCGGATGGAGGCCCCACGATCACTGACGCCATAGCTGAATTGGTCGATCGATGCCGTTTCGTGAGCGCCGGTAAGACGAGCCTCGTTGCCCGCCCCGTAGACGTTGATGTGATCCTGATGCAAAGGTCGAAAATGCTCGAGTAGCGATTCGACGTACTCTTGGCCGCCGACCTCCCGCAAGTAGCTGTTCGAGAAGTTGGTGTGGAGCCCTGAGCCATTCCAGTCACCCATGATCGGCTTGGGATCGAGATTCGCGACCAGATTGTGCCGCTCGGCGACCCGATGGAGAAGGTATCTCGCCACTATCAGGTCGTCACAGGCCTTCTTCGCTCCCATCGCGAAACACTGGAATTCCCACTGGCCCAGCATCACCTCGGCATTGACACCAGTGATGTCTAGCCCCGCCTCGAGGCAACTGTCGAGATGCTCTTCGACAATCGAGCGACCTGCGATGAAGTCCGACCCAACCGCGCAGTAGTAGGGACCCTGAGGCGGAGGGAAGCCACCGACTGGAAAGCCGATCGGCCGACGTTCGTGTGAGCAAAGGACGTACTCCTGCTCGAAGCCGAACCAGTAATCGTCGGCGTCGTCCCCAATCAGCGCTCGCGTGTTCGACTCATGGGGTGTCCCGTCGGCGTTGTAGACCTCACAGAGGATCAGGTAGCCATCTTTTCTCGTCACATCGTGATAGGCAGCCACCGGTTTCAGGAGGCAATCCGAAGAATGACCCTCTGCTTGTTGCGTCGAGCTACCGTCGAATGACCACTCGGGGATCTGCTCGAGGCCGCCGTCATAGCCATCGAGCTCGACTACCTTGGTCTTGCTCCTCAGATGGGCCACCAGCTGATAGCCGTCAAGCCAGAGATACTCAAACCGGTACTTCCGCAGCTCCGAACTCATTGAAACCTCCTCGTGGCACCCTGAAAGATCGTCAGCTCACCGCACTCCGCCGCGAATCAAAACCTTCCCGAGGACGCTCGCCATCTCGTCGCTGTCGAAGGCACGAAGGGAGGTGGTGCCAACGTTCCCGCATGCGCCGATCTCGAGCAGAATGGCGTTCGCCGTCTCGTCGTCGTAGGTGGGGGGCGGGACATGTCCTGCGTGTTTTGACTTCGCTCCATGATTTGTCCCTTCGCAACCAGGAGAGCGAGGTGTTCCAGGTCAAGTTTCTCTTCACTGGCCAGAAATTGCAAGATCGTGGCTTGCCAGACTCATCTGGATCTGTTCGATCAGTTCCTCAAGCAGCAGCAAGCCGGGCGGCGAGGTCGACCGCCCGGAGGCTCATCGACCGACGCCCGGCGTGGCAATCCCGGACTGATGGGGCACCGATGGGGCAGGAGATGCCGAGCAGCTACGGATGATCCGTGGAGAATCGTGGAAACCAGGCGGTGAAGTCGCTGCTAATCGGCACAATTCATGGCCAGAAGGGGAGATTCGTGGAAGGTCGTCCACGGCTTTGCAAGCCGGAGATCACCGCCGGGTCTGGTGGCGTTTAAACCCCAGGGCTCCGGTACCCGACTTGACGAGAATCTCCGCATCGCAACGCCGGGGCTCCACTAACTCTTCGTGCATCTAACGCCGATCAACAGGCCAACGCATAGGGCCGATATCAGCGAGGTGTCGCCCGTATGATCCCCGTACAAATTCCGTCTCGGGAGGGAACGATGGATCACGCGGACACGATGCGCCGTTTGTACGAGCTGGTCAATGCTGGCGACCTCGACGGCTTGGGCAACCTGCTCGCCGACGACTTCGTCGAGCACGAGGAGCTTGCCGGCCTAGCGCCGACGAAGGAGGGCGTCATCGACTTCTTCCGGATGTTCCAGGCAGCCTTTACGGACCTGAAGATGGTGGCAGAGGACATTTTACCGAGCGACGATAAGGTCGTCGCCCGCGCGAGGGTGACGGGAACCCATCAGGGCGAGTTCATGAGCATGCCGGCGACAGGCAAGGCCATTGACGTCCAGCTCATCGACATTATCCGCTTCGGCGAGGACGGGCTCGCCCACGAGCACTGGGGCGTCTTCGACACGATGACGATGATGCAGCAACTCGGCGCTGTGCCCGACAGCCTTCCGGCCTAGACCCTTCCCAGACGGAGGCGGATGGTGGCGATCATCGAGGGCGCCAACGGTACGATCCCGTACTCGGCACCGAAAAGAGATGGGGCCGGATCCCCGGGCCCCATCTTTTCTCAGTCTCCCGACTCCCGAAACAGTTCGACGCCCCCCGGATCCAGAAGTTAGTAAGACGGTAAGCTGGAGCGCGGAGCAGTTCGGGGGTGCTTTCCTCATCTCTCCCACTCCCCAGAGCGCGCTCCATGAACAGGGGGCGGGGTCATGCTCCGCCCTAGTCTCAAGGCCGAGTGCGCGCTCTTGTCGCCCGCACACGCCTCCGTCGTGGACACCCCTGGTGAACAAAAACGGCCCGAGGCGCGCGTATCTGATGCGTACCCGTGCCCTAACCTGCCTCCGCCCCGACCGGCGCTTCCTCCATATCAGCCGTTGGCTGTGCAGCGGGTCGAAGCA
>CAZKJJ010000323.1:0-3364 GCA_964553055.1 uncultured Acidimicrobiia bacterium | reverse complement strand
CGTAGCGGTGCGCGACGCCGGCGGCGCTCTGACTGCCCTGCTGCGCTTGGCAGGCGGGATGGCGGAAGCGAGTGGTGGTGTCTTGTTGCCGGTGCTGGTCTCGCTGGAAACGGATGAGAGCCTGTCCGAATCCAAGGCCCGCCTTGCTGGGGTCGACGATGCGCTTCACGCCCTTGGTATGGAAGGCGATGCTCGGATCAGGGTCGATCAATCGCTCGCCGAGGGGATCTCCGGAGCCGCCCTCGAGACTGACGCCTCCCTGGTCGCGCTGGGTTGGACGGGACCTCGACCAGTCACAGCGCTGTTCGCCGAGACAGTTGCCAGCGAGGTATCGCGCCACGTGAGGTGCCCAGTAGTTGTCATCGCCGCGGCAGACGCAAGGCCGGAGCGGGCAGTGCTCGTCGTTTCGGCGCGCGATCTGCAGAGTTGGACTATGGATGCTCTCCGAGCGGCAGCCAAGGTCGCAGCCATGTTGGCTCCGCAGCACCGTCTGATCGTTGGGCCCTTGGCCCCTGAACGGATAGCCGACGCCGGGCTCGAGTTGCCGGAGTGGACCGAATACGAGCCGAACGGCTCAGATCTGATCGAGTGGGCTGAGCGAGTCTCCAGCCCAGGCGACGTGATCATCACGGTCACCAAAGGACGACCCTCAGAGAGGGCCGCCCGGGCCATACGCGATGGAGGTCGCTCAGTCATCGGGGTCACACCCGCCAAAGCACCACGCTGGGTAACCGGAGACCCCTCGCCTCGATTCACCAGCCGTCGCTCCTAGGCGCCACCGCTCCGCCCACATCCGCATCCACGAGGAAGGTGGCGCCTCTGATCTGCTGGTTCTCGCGACCCGCGAACTCCTGTCCGGCCGACTGGCGTGGAGTCCCCGATGACGGCCTCCGACGCGACCGGGCTCGTGCTATCCGGATAGGATCGGGCTCGAGGCCATGAGGGAGATCGAGATGTCTGAGTTTCCAGTCGCCACCAGCCGAGCCCCCGGCGTGATGGGCGTGGACTGGGAGTCACGGGTCGACTTCGAGCGGCTCCGGCAGCACAGGATCGGCAGGGTGCGCTCGATGCTCGCACAGGAGGACCTCGGCGCGGTCCTCCTCTTCGAGACGTCGAACATCCGCTATGCGACGGCGACGCAGATCGGGTACTGGGCGTTCAACAAGGGCGAGCGGTGGGCGCTCGTCACGCCCAACGGGCGGCCCCGCATATGGGACTTCGGGTCAGCGGCCAAGGCCCACCGCCTGCAACTGCCGCACATGTACGACACAGAGAACTCGGTGGGGGGTAACACCGGCCTTCAGGGTGCCATCGGCCCCGAGACCGGCCTGCACGCCAATGCCGCCAAGGAGATCAAACGAATCCTGATGGAGGAGGGCCTCGCCGATCAGCGGCTCGGCGTGGACATGGCCGAGACCGGTGTGTTCCTGGCGTTGCAGGCGGAGGGCCTCCACGTCGTCGACGGGCAACAGGCCATGATGAAGGCCAGGGAGATCAAGAGCGACGACGAGATCCTGCTGCTCACCCAGGCCTGCGCCATGGTCGACGGCGTCTACCAGGACATCTTCGAGGCCCTCAAGCCGGGGATCAGGGAGTCGGACGTCGTCGGCATGGCCCATGCCAGGCTGTTCGAAATGGGCTCTGAGTTCGTCGAGGCGATCAACTCGATAGCAGGCGAGCGGTGCAGCCCCCATCCGCATGTCTTCTCGGATCGGCTGATCAGGCCGGGCGATCAGGCTTACTTCGACATCATCCACGTGTTCAACGGCTACCGCACCTGTTACTACAGGACGTTCGTGGTCGGCAGAGCGACCCAGGCCCAGCGGGATGCCTTCCGCCAGTCACGGGAGTGGATGGACGCCGCCATCGAACTGGTGAAACCGGGCGCCACGACCGACCAGATCGCCAAGGTCTGGCCGAGGGCGGAGGAGTTCGGGTTCGAGGACGAGATGGATGCGTTCGGGCTCCAGTTCGGCCACGGTGTCGGCGTCGGACTCCACGAACGACCGATCATCAGCAGGCTGAACTCGCTCGAGAGTCCCATCGAGATTCGCGAAGGCATGCTGTTCGCCCTCGAGACCTTTGCCCCGGCCGCCGACGGCAGATCCGCGGCCAGAATCGAGGAAGAGGTCGTCGTGACCGCGGATGGCTGCAAGGTCATCACGCTCTTCCCTTGTGAGGAGCTGATGGTGGCCAACGAGTACTAGCGAGTACGAGGTGACGACAGAGCAAGCCACTGTCCCGACGGCAGCCGACCTCACCGAGGCGCAGCGGCTCGACCTGTACCGGGCGATGCTGGAGATGCGGGACTTCGAAGCGAAGGCGCACGCCCTGTTCATGGAAGGCCTCGTGAAAGGCACGACCCATCTCGGTCTAGGGCAAGAGGCAGTCGCCGCAGGGTTCGCTGCCGCGATGAGACAAGACGACCTCTCGTTCTCAACGTACCGGGGACACAATCACGCGCTGGCGCGTGGTGCCCCGATGGCCGCGGTCATGGCGGAGCTGCTCGGCTACGCCAACGGCATCTGCGGGGGCAAGGGTGGCTCGATGCACATCACGGGTGCCCCGTACGGGCACCTGGGGTCGTACGCGATCGTGGGCGCCCACATGCCGATCGCAGCGGGCGCGGCCTGGGCAGCGGCAGTCCGAGGCACCGGTCAGACATCGTTCTGCTTCTTCGGGGACGGGGCAACCAACATCGGGGCCTTCCACGAGACGCTCAACATGGCAGTCGTCTGGAAACTCCCTGCCGTGTTCGTCTGCGAGAACAACCTCTACATGGAATACACACCGATCGGTGCGGTGACGGCCGTCGAGTACCCGGCTGCGGACAGAGCGGCTGCCTACGGATTGGAACGGGTGATCGTTGACGGCAACGACGTCGAGGCCGTGTATGACGTCGCTCAGTGGGCAGCTGCCAGGGCTCGCGGCGGAGCAGGCCCAGCCCTGATCGAAGCCCTCACCTACCGGCACGGGGGCCACTCGCGCGCCGATCCCGGCAAGTACCGGCCAGACCAAGAGGTAGCGGACTGGAAAGCGCGCGATCCGCTCCCGCGCTATCGGGACCGTCTCCAGGCCCTCGGTGCCCCCGAGCAGAGGCTCGACGAGATCGAAAGGGCCTCCAAGGCAGCAGTGGAGCGAGCGACGGACGAAGCCCGGGCGGGGTCGCCGCCAACGGAAGAAGTGCTCGAGACGCAGCTGTGGGCGAGCGGAGGAGCATCGTGGCGGAGCTGACCTACCGAGACGCGGTGGCGCACGGCATCGCCCAGGAGATGGACCGCGACCCTTCCGTCTACATGATCGGTGAGGACATCGCGGCTGCCGAGGGGGTCTTCAAGACGACGGTCGGCCTGTTCGAGCGCTT
>CAZKJJ010000322.1:0-3370 GCA_964553055.1 uncultured Acidimicrobiia bacterium | reverse complement strand
ATGCTTTGGAGCGGCGGAGTACCCAGGGCTTCCTATGGACGAGGCCTCACGATCGTGCTGGGCACCGTGGCATTGACCTCACTGGCATTGGTTCTCACGAGGGCGTACTGGTCGAGGCCGTTCGTCGCCACGACCATGGCAGTGTGGCTGTTCGGCGCGATGGCCTTTCGAGCGATCCGCCGTAGGCGGCCCTGGACGGAGCGCATGGTGCTCGTCACCAGGGAGAAGGAGCTGGCTGACGATCTCCGCAATTCACAGCACGCCGACGTCGTGACGGTCCTCGATCCCGGCAGCGACGGGGAGCTGGTCCAGCTCGAGAACGGTGTGACCCTCGCCGTCGACCTGCGAGCCGTGCTCTCAGATCGGATGGCCCAATTCGTCTCCTCATCCAACCTGGCGGGGTACGACGTCCGGTCGCTCACGTCGGTCTACGAGGAGCACACGGGGAGGCTGCCCATCGTGCACCTGGCAGAGGGGTGGGAGCTGTCCACCCCTGTCCTCAAACTTGCTCCCTTCCTGTCCGGCAAGCGATTGTTCGACACCCTCGCTGTGGCCCTCACGGCGCCGATCACCGCCCTGCTTGGGGCTGTGATAGCACTGGCGGTGAGGCTCGGATCCCCCGGGCCTGTCATCTTCCGCCAGGTGCGGGCCGGCTGGCACGGC
This sequence comes from uncultured Acidimicrobiia bacterium, assembly GCA_964553055.1. Taxonomy (GTDB): domain Bacteria; phylum Actinomycetota; class Acidimicrobiia; order Spongiisociales; family CAZKJJ01; genus CAZKJJ01. The sequence continues at coordinate 2,707 of CAZKJJ010000322.1, read as the reverse complement.
AGGCCCTTCACCCTCTACAAGTTCCGGACCATGTGGCAGGACGCCGAGATGGACGGCCCACGCTTCGCTACCGCAGACGACGAGCGGCTCACACCAGTCGGGAGGCTCTTGCGGCGGTTCAGGGCTGACGAGATCCCACAGCTCTGGAACGTGCTGCGTGGCGACTTGGCTCTGGTGGGGCCGCGGCCGGAGCAGGTCTCGTTCGCGAGGCGGTTCGACGCTGAGATCCCCTTCTACTCGCAACGGCATCTGGTGAGGCCGGGTGTGACAGGGTGGGCTCAGGTCAACTATGGGTACGCGGACGACCAGGCAGACACGATCGAGAAGCTGAGCTACGACCTCTACTACCTCAAGCATCTGTCGCCGTGGCTCGACGCCAGGGTGCTCGGCCGCAGCGTCTGGACGGTGCTCTCGGGATTCGGAGCGCAGTAGGGGAGTCAGGACTCTCTCAGGCCGAGCCCTGGCGGTGGAGGCGTGCCAGCTCCCGCCTGAGCGTCGGGTTGAGCTTCCTGATGTGCCTCGTCTGGAGCGCAGGGATCCGTGATCGGACCCAGAGATGATCACCGAAGACGAGCACCAGCCCCTCTCTGGCCAGATCCCCCAGGTACTTGGGCCTCCTGAGGCGCTTGTGAGTCCTCGCAGCCACGATCAGCCGCAGCAGGTCGGCGACCGCCCCTGGCCCGAGGACCGCCGTCCAGAAGCGGCGCACGTAGGGATCGTGCGGGAGATAGCCGACCGCGCCCCCGTCAGGCCACAGTTCCGGCTCGACGTAGGGCCTGATCTTGACGGTGTCCCGAGTCGAGCCCGTCGGGCCCGGCGATGACGCGGCGTCCATCGCGACGGGAGGACGAGTCCTTCGATGGAGTTTGCCGGACCCTGACGAGCTCACGGCGGCATTGATACTGCACAACGTAGGACAACGTCAAGTAGTATGTTTCGCGATCTGGCAATCGACACGGACCTGGTGCCCGCTTCTGGGAGGTGGGAGAACCCGCCGGACGATGCCTCGTTCAGCCCGCCAAGGCCGGTCAGCGCCAAGGCCGGTCAGCCGCGCCAAGGCCGGTCAGCCGCGCCAAGGCCGGTCAGCCGCCGCCCTGGCCGGTCAGCCGCCGCCGCCTCCACCTCCGCCGCCGCCGCCGCCTCCACCTCCGCCGCCGCCGTCTCCGCCCTCTCCTGGTGGGGGTGTGGGCGCCTCGATGCCGATGAACAGCACGATGCTCTGGCCGAAGGTCACCGAGGTCCCCGCTTCCGGATTGGTGCGGAGCACCTTGCCCACCTGTTCGGGATCGGTGGTCTCCTCGGTGCGGACGCTGAACCCGAGCGCCACCCCCGTGTCGGCCTCGAACTGGACGAGCGCCTGCCCGACATCCTCGAGGGTCAGGCCTGTCAGATCCAACAGCGGAGCCTGGGGCGGCACCCCAGAGGACACCTCGAGGAGCACCGTCTCTCCCTGCTTCAGCTCCTCCATCGGCTCGGGCTGCTGGCCGACGACCGCTCCCTCGGGCTCGGGCGAGTCGACCAACACCACGTTGGGACGCAGATGCGCGTCGTAGACCACATCGATCGCATCCTCGGAGAGCATGCCGACCACCAGCGGGACCCTCGTGTCAGGAGTTGCGAAGTACTTGCTCACCCCTGGCGGGTCCTCGGGGAACGTCTCGACTGCCAGCCCCGCGAGGGCATACTCCATGAACTCCTTCCAGATGGGCGCAGCCGCGGTCCCACCGAAGACACGGGAGAACGTCGTCGGCTGGTAACTGCCGTCGTCCCGCAACACGTTGATGGTGACGTTGCGGAGCGGAATGGTCGACTCCGCGAACCCGACCCAGACGGCTGCTGAGTAGCGAGGCACGAAGCCGACGAACCAGCTGTCCGTGAAGTCGTTGGTGGTTCCCGTCTTGCCTCCCTGGGGGATACCCAGGTTCGCTCTGGGGGCGGTGCCGCTCACGGGCACCACCTCGAGCGGACGGCGGGCGGCGGCGATGATGGCCGGATCGACTGTCTGTCGCTGCTGGACGTCCCGCTCGTAGATCACGTCGCCGTTCGGGTCCAGGATCCGCTGGATCAGGAACGAAGGCGCCCAGAGGCCGTTGGTTGCGAAGTTGGAGTAGGCAGAGGCCATCTCGAGCGGACCTACGGAGCGTCCGCCCAGGGTGATGGAGGGAAACGCAGGCAGCAGGTTGGTCTGGATGCCCATCCGCTTGGCGACGTCTGCGATGCGCTGGGGCCCTACCTCGACGGCCACCTGGGCGTACACGGCGTTGACGGAACCGGTGGTCGCCGAGTAGAGGCTCCTGCCGTTGCCCCCTCCGCCCGCGTTGCTGACCGTCCAGATCGGTGATCCGTCGTCACACGGGTACCCGCAGTCGACCTCCTGGGGGCTGCGATCGTCCCAGAACGAGCCCATGGTGATGCCTGCCTCGAGCGCCGATACCAGGGTGAACGGCTTGAAGGCGGATCCTGGGTTCCGGATGCCCTGTGTGGCGAGATCGAACTGCTCGACGTCGAACGGCAGGCCGGATGCCATCACCTTGACCGCTCCCGTTTGGTTGTCGACCATGGCGATGGCCCCGGTGGGTGCCAGCACCTGCTCGCCCGTCTGGCTGATGGGCAGCGGCAGCCAGCTCTGGAGGATACGGTTGGCCTCCAGCTGGAGGTCCAGGTCGAGGGTGGTGATGATCTGGAGGCCGCCACCGCCCGTACAGGT
>CAZKJJ010000321.1:0-3376 GCA_964553055.1 uncultured Acidimicrobiia bacterium | reverse complement strand
AGGTCCCCGGTACCGCGACGACCCGAGGAACTTCCGTCTCCTGTTGGCCTCCTCAGGCAAGGAGCGCGGCACCATCGTCACGTCCGATGGGGTCGTCGTGGCGGAGTCGGTCCCTGACGAGGAGGACCCGAGGAGCTACCTACGGGTGTATCCCGAAGGCGGCCTGTACGCGCACGCTGTCGGTTTCTCGTCGCTTCTGTTTGGTGATCAAGGCATCGAGTCCGCCTATGCAGCCGATCTCCGTTCGAAGCGGGACCTGACGATCTCCGACTTGATCACCGCGCTCCTGGGGAGGGATCTGCGACCCAAGTCGCTGCAACTGACCCTGGACCACGGGCTCCAGCAGGCGGCAGACGCGGCGTTGGGCGAGAGGAAAGGAGCCATCGTGGCGCTCGATCCTGCCACAGGCGACGTGCTGGCTTTCGTCTCCCATCCGACCTTCGACGTGGGCTCCGTCGTGGGAGCAGACGCCGCGGCCTTCCACCAGAGCCTGATGGATGATCCCGACCAACCGCTGCTCAACAGGGCCAGCCTCGAGTCCTACCCGCCGGGCTCCTCGTTCAAGGTGGTCACGGCGGCTTCCGCCTTCGAGGAGGGAGCTGTCGGCACCGCCACCCTCTTCCCTGATCCTGCGCAGCTCCCGCTGCCCGGATCAACGGCCACGATCAGCAACGCAGACGGAGCACCGTGCGCAGGCGGCGAGACAGTCAGCCTCCACATCGCCTTCAGGAGGTCCTGTAACACGATATTCGGGGCTATCGCCATGGACGTAGGAGGCGGAGCGCTTCTTCAACAGGCCGAGGCATTCGGCTTCAATCGCAGGCCCGCCCTCGAGATCGGAGCTCTGCCTTCATCATTCCCGACCGACCTCGGCGAAGACCTCCCAGCGGTGGCCCAGAATGGGATCGGGCAACGGGACGTCCAGGCAACGGTGCTGCAGATGGCGATGGTTGCAGCGGCCGTTGCCAACGCAGGCCTGATGATGGAGCCCCGTCTGGTTTCGGCCGTCATCGACCCTGACGGCTCCGTCCTTCAACAGCCAGAGCCTCAGATCGTGGGCCGGGCCGTCTCCCCTGGCACGGCCATCCTGCTCGTGGACCTCATGGAGGAAGCCGTCACCGTCGGCACCGGGAGCAGGGCACAGGTGCCAGGGATCCGTGTGGCAGGCAAGACAGGAACCGCAACGTCGGGCGGTCAGCGAGACGTTTGGTTCATCGGCCTCGCTCCTGTGGGAGAGCCGTCCATCGCCTTGGCCGTCGTGGTCGAGGACGCGGGCGAAGATGCTTCCGGTGGAACCGTGGCTGCGCCTATCGCGGCGGAGGTCCTGACACACTGGTTCGAGAGGAGTAACTGAGCCGTGCATACACTTCCCCCAGCATGACCCAGGACATACGCCTGCTGGCGGGCCGCTATGAGCTGCTCGGGCATGTCGCCCGCGGCGGCATGGCTGACGTGTACGAGGCCCGCGACACCCTCCTCGATCGGAGGGTCGCGGTCAAAGTGCTGCACTCGCAGTACAGCTCGGACGAGGCCTTCGTCAAGAGGTTCAGACGGGAAGCGCAGGCGGCCGCGAATCTCAGCCATCCCAACATCGTGGCGATCTTCGATTGGGGAGAGGACGCTTCGACGTACTTCATCGTGATGGAGCTCGTCGATGGGCGCTCTCTCAGGGAGGTACTCAAGTCCGAAGGGACGCTGCTGCCGAGGAGAGCCGTCGAGATCGCCTCTGAGGTGGCGGCGGCCCTCGAAGTCGCTCACCGGGCAGGCCTCGTACACCGAGACGTGAAGCCCGGCAACATCCTGCTCACGCCCGATGGAACGGTCAAGGTGACCGACTTCGGCATCGCCAGAGCCTGGGACGACTCTTCCGAGCTCACGCGCACGGGCGCAGTGATAGGAACAGCCACGTACTTCAGCCCCGAGCAGGCCCAAGGCATCGCAGCTGACGCCAGATCGGACATCTACTCGCTGGGGGTCGTCCTGTATGAGATGTTGACAGGCCAGCCTCCATTCTCCGGCGAGACCCCGGTAGCTATCGCCTACCAGCACGTGCAGTCGTCACCTCTCCCGCCATCGAACCTCAACCCGGACATCTCCCCACACCTCGATCAGATGATCCTTCACGCTCTCGAGAAGGACCCCGCTCAGCGGTACCAGTCCGCGGACGCCTTCCGCACCGACCTGCTGCTCCATCTCCAAGGGGAGCCTCCCTCGATCGCAGCGCCCATCGGAGCCACCGAGTTGATGGCCAGAGCTGACATCCCGCCGCCGACGGTTCCACCGGACGAGGCGTACCGGGCTGTGGCTGCGGAGCCACAAGGCAGCCAACTTCCTTTCCTGCTGATCGCATTCACGCTTCTCGTCCTGATCATGGTGGGGGTGTTCACCCTCGTCCGGCAGCTGAGCGCCAACTCTGGGGGCGAGCTGCTGGTCGATATTCCGAACGTGGAAGGATGGGAAGAAGCGGACGCCCTCAACGAGTTGCAGCGGCTCGGCTTCAACGTCACTCCCGAGCGACAGACGAGCGAGACCGTCCCTGCAGGTTCTGTCATACGTACGCAGCCGGGAGCTGGTGACCAGGCGCCCGAAGGCTCCTTCGTGGCCGTCATCGTGTCGCTCGGTCGAGAGGCCTTTCCGATCCCCGCCGTGATCGGCATGGATCGCTCCCAAGCCGAGAGCGTGCTTCGTGCCAACCGATTCGAGATCGGCTCGGTCGCCGAGCTGCCGGATGCGACCGCAGCCGCAGGCATCGTCATCCGGCAGAGCCCACCCGCGGGGGAACGTCACGAGCCGGAGACCGAGGTCGACCTGGTCATCTCTTCAGGCCCGCCGATCGTGGCGATGCCAGATCTCAGGGGAAGGACCGAGGCAGACGCTCTGTTCCAGTTGGGCAGTCTCGGGCTCACACCCGACGTCCAGCGTGACTTCGACGAGAGCGTGCCGGACGGCGACGTGATACGAACCGATCCCCCCGCTGGGCAGTTCCTGGAGCCGGGGGCCCTGGTCGTGGTCGTGGTGTCCCTGGGTCCTGAACCCGTGTCCGTGCCGAACGTCGTCGGCATGACGCCCGACCAGGCGAACAGCGTCCTCTCACCTTTGGGGCTCGTGCTCAGTGCAAGGGCGACCACCGTGCCTGTCGCCCCCGAATTCGACGGGACCATCGTCGATCAGGTTCCTGTGGAGGGTACCGAGGTACCGCCGGGTACGGTCGTGACGGTCACCCTCGGAGAGGCCCCTCCGGAGCCTGATGAAGGCTGATGCATCAGATCGAGCCAGGCAGTCTGCCCTTCTCGACTGGTATCGCCTCCACAAGCGAGATCTCCCCTGGCGGTCGGCTACCGACCCGTACGCCATCCTCGTCAGCGAGGTGATGCTC
>CAZKJJ010000320.1:552-3384 GCA_964553055.1 uncultured Acidimicrobiia bacterium | reverse complement strand
ACACCAATCCGGAGGGGTTGCCGAGGGAGGCCTTCGACGGCATCGTCGCGGGCCTCAAAGCCGATCGATCCCAGTTCTACCGAGATCTGGCGATCCAGTTCTACGGCGCCAACAGGCCCGGCGCGAAGGTCTCGCAGGGGATCCTGGAGGAGTTCTGGCTGTGGAGCATGCAAGCGGGACTGAAGCACTCGTGCGCGAGCGTCCTGTCGCTCCTGACGGACTTCACGCAGGACCTCGAGCGGTTCGACGTGCCGACGCTGCTCCTGCACGGGGAGGACGACCAGATCGTCCCGCTGCAGATCTCGACGATGAGGTCCGCACAAATCATCAAGGACGCGAAGGACGTCATCTACCCGGGCGCACCGCACGGGATCACCGCGACGCACCAGAACGAGATCAACTCAGAGCTGTTGAGGTTCCTGGAGAGCTAGCAACGATGGGCTGCGCCGGCGCCGCCCCCGAGTTGGAGCGGCGCCGACCGTGGCCTTCGTCGCCACCCGCTGTGATGGCCCAAGGAGGAATCGTGACCGAGATCGGAGAAACGGCTCCATCGAGCACGACGCCGTCCGCGGGGTTCGACAGCGGCGACCTCGACGAGCTGCGAAGGATCGGCCACGAGGTCTCCTTCGGGCCTGGCGAGGTCATCTTCGAAGCCGGCGATCGGCCTGATGCGATGTTCGTGGTCCTCGAGGGTGAGGCTCAGGTCGACGTGGGAGGCCGGTTCCACCGCTTCCTGCACGGGGACGTCTTCGGCGAGATGGCCCTGCTCAGCCCCGACAGACGCATGGCGACCGTCCGGGCCGTCGGGCCCGTGCACGTGCTGCGGATCGAGGCCGACGCATTCCTCTCGCTCCTTCGCGAGCATCCAGAGGTCGGTATCTCCCTGCTGAGGACGCTCGTCCTGCGTCTGCGAGAGGTCGAGCAGCGGATCGATGCCTGGATGGCGCCCTAGCCCGGTCGGCACGACACGAGATGACGTGGAGACACAGGAGGAGCGATGAGAAGCGCACTGATCCGAATGGACGAGATCCCGCAGAACGAAGCGGTCACGGTGGACCTCTTCGGGCGGGAGGTCCTGGTCATGCTGCTGAACGGGAAGCCCCGAGCCTTTGCCAATGTCTGTATGCATCACGGAGGACCGCTGGCGCTAGGCGGCGACACGCTCACGTGTCGATGGCACGGCGCCCGATACGAGGCACGAACCGGGCGTGTGATCTCGGGACCACCTCGGCCGGATGCACGGCTGATCATGCTTCCCACGCGTGTTGAGGATGGGGTCCTGACCTACGTCTATGACGAGTGATCCGGTCCCGAGGGCTGCTACACACCCACGGCGGGCCGCGAGGAGGGGAGGACGCAAATGAACGATCCGGTTCCCGATCGGCCATGGGCGCGCGGCGCCGGAGGTCGGAGCGAGAGCGAGCGACCCCGTGGAGTCGGCCCGGAGGAGGGATCTGCGCCGGAACTGCCCTCGGAAGTCGCCGCGCTCCGGCGGATCAAGTTCTTCGACGAGCTCACCGACGCCGACCTGTCGAGGCTCGCTCGCATCGGCCACCGACGTTCGTACGCGGCAGGCGACGCGATCGTCGAGAGGGATTCGGACCGAGGCGGGTTCTTCGTGTTGCTCTCGGGCGAGGCGGAGGTCGAGGCTGGAGGCACTTTCCACGTGCTCTCATCGGGCGACTTCTTCGGCGAGACGGCGTTGCTCGCGGGGTCGCGCCGAACAGCGACGGTCCGAGCGACGGAGCCGGTCCAGGCGATGGTGTTCGAGCCGATGTACTTCCGCCCGTTCCTGATCGAGAGCCCGAGTGTGGCGGTCACCATCCTCGAAGAGATCGTCGGCAGGCTGAACGCCGCCCAGGCTCGGCTGGAGGCTGATCGAGCGTGGATATGATCTTCCTCGAGTGGTCGGAGGCGGCTGAAGCAGCCGAGGAGCTAGAGATTGTCGCGAGCCCGAGCGCTGCCTCCACGTCCATCCCAGGTCGGTCGAGACAACACACGCTCATCGGAGCTGCCGTCACACCGTTGACAGGTTGCCAGACGCCCGGTGCAAGCGCGCGAGGAGGCCGGCGATGATGGACGACACCAATCCAATCGAGAACCCACTACGTACAATCCGCGAGCCGGTTCAGCGCCGACGCGTGGAGCGCCTCCTGATCGTTCGTCCGCAGGACGACGCCGACGCAGAAGCGGCCGGCGCCGAGCTCGAGGACTTGCCGGGCGTTGTCGGAGTAACTCTCAACACCCTGACGCGCTCATTTGACATCCTCTTCGATTCGGCCGTCGTCTCGGACGACGAGCTCGGCGCAACCCTGCACCATCATGGGTATGACCTCATCAGCTGGCAGGAGGCCCGGGAGATGCACGCTGCGCAGCAGCGCACCTGGCTGCTCGATCAGATCCGGTCACTCGCCCAACGCGCCGAACTCGAGTCCACAGAACGCGGCACCTACGCGATCGGCGTGACGAAGGGCGGCGTCGATGCGTACATCCGGGCCGCGAGGGCATTCGGACTCATCACCGACGCCGAGATCAGCCAGCTGATCCCGGCTCACTTCCTCGAAGGGCCCTAGCTCGACCGGATGGGTGACCGGAGGCGATCGGGGCCGACTCCAGGAGCCGTCTCCAGCGCGACGTGCCAGCCATCCGGCGGACCGAACCAAGGGGGGAGCGGGTGCCAACGGTCGCCGCTAACACCTGGTGCGCTGGCGTTCGCTATCGTGAGCCATGAGCACGGGGCGGCTCGAGGCGTTCAGCGACGCCGTGATCGCCATCGTGATCACCATCTTGGTCTTGGAGTTGGAGGTGCCTCACGAGCCGGACCTCGCGGCG
>CAZKJJ010000320.1:0-542 GCA_964553055.1 uncultured Acidimicrobiia bacterium | reverse complement strand
CCGGTCTTCCTGACCTACGTCCTCACCTTCGTCTCTCTCGGCATCTACTGGAACAACCACCATCACATGATGGTGCTGACACAACGTGTGAACGGCTGGATCCTCTGGGCCAACCTTCACCTCCTGTTCTGGCTCTCGCTGGTGCCCTTCACGACGGCCTGGATGGGCCAGACCGACTTCGCCGAGTCTCCGACGGCCGTCTATGGTGCGGATCTGCTTCTCGCCGCGATCGCGTACTTCATCCTCCAGACGGCGATCATCGCGGAGGAAGGGTCCGACTCGAGGCTCCGAGCCGCGGTGGGCCGCGACCTCAAGGGAAAGGTGTCGCCGCTCCTGTATCTGGCGGCGATCCCACTGGCGTTCGTCAGTCCCTGGATCGCCCTAGGCGTGTACGTGTTCGTCGCGTTGGTGTGGCTCGTACCCGACCGCCGCATCGAATCCGCCGTGAGGGGGTAGCAACTCGTTCATTGGGCTCACCGGAAGCCCGCTTCGCACGGCGAGCCGGCGGCAGGGACCGATCAGGCAATGATGTGGACCGATGG
>CAZKJJ010000319.1:0-3390 GCA_964553055.1 uncultured Acidimicrobiia bacterium | reverse complement strand
AGATCCTGGAGGAGGGCATCACCGAGGCCGGCTCGATGGCCAGTTGGATCGCCGCGGCCACCGCCTACAGCTCCCGTGGCGTCCCGATGGTGCCGTTCTACATCTTCTACTCGATGTTCGGGTTCCAGAGGGTGGGCGACCTCATTTGGTCGGCGGCAGATGCCCGTGCTCGTGGTTTCCTGCTGGGAGCGACGGCGGGCCGCACGACGCTGCTCGGCGAGGGTCTCCAGCACCAGGACGGCCACAGCCACGTCCTGGCCTCCACGGTGCCGGTCTGCCAGGCGTACGACCCTGCCTTCGCCTACGAGGTGGCGGCGATCGTCGCCGACGGGCTGCGCCGCATGTACCGCGAGGGTGAGGACATCTTCTACTACCTCACGTTGTACAACGAGAACTACCTCCAGCCGCCGAAACCGGAAGGTGTCGACGCGGGGATCACCGAAGGCATCTACCGGTGGGCTGGCATACCGGAGGGGACATCGCTCGCGGGCGCCATCCTCTTCTCGGGCTCGGCTCACGACGCAGCCCGCCAAGCCCGGCAGGAGCTGGCCGATCGCTACGGGTTCGGGGTGGAGCTCTGGAGCGTCACCTCGTACAAGCGTCTTCGAGAGGAAGCATTGGAGGCGGAGCGCTGGAACAGGCTCCATCCAGGCGCCGAGCGGCGCATCCCCCTGGTCAGTCGGGTGCTGCAGCACATCGGGGGCCCGGTCGTGGCGGTCACCGACTACATGAAGATGGTCCCCGACCAGGTCGGACGGTGGGTGCCGAAGCCGTTCGTGCCTCTCGGCACCGACGGGTTCGGCCGCTCAGACACCCGGGAGGCCCTGCGACGCTTCTTCGAGGTCGACGCCGGCCACCTCGTCGTCGGGGTGCTCTCAGGGCTGGCGGAGCAGGGCAAGCTCGAGGCCTCGGTGGTCCAAGAGGCCATGAGCAGCTTCGACATCGATCCCGAGTTGGTCGATCCCCGAGTCCGCTAGGCGGAGCGCCTGCCTCTGGGCTTTGGTTTCGGAGTCTCCTGTGCCGCGGCTGAGATCTCGCCGCGGGCCGCGACCGCGTAGGTGGCGGACGTCGGCTTGCCCGTCTACGACCTAGCGACGGCCGGAGGGCGGCCGAAGATCCCTGCCACCACGGTCGCCAACGTCGTCAGAACGGCTGCGCCGAGCGGAGCGATCAAAGCCGCCAGCGGCAGCTGCGTGGGGTCGGATCCGGTCTCCAACACTGGCAGGGTGAGGCTGAGAATGGTGGCGATGACCCAGATGGCCGTGACCACCACACCCAACCCGACCCAGATGGGCCTGCGTCCCTTCTCCCCTCGCAGCTTCGACATCCCCCAGATCAGGGCGATGGTTCCGATCAGCCCCCACAGCCACGCGGTGAACGCCGGAAGCGCCAGGTGTTCCTGCTCGCTTCCTGAGACGAGGTCGGGCGAGAAGAGGCTGATGAGCACGACCGCCAGCCAGATCGCCACCAACGCGATCGTCGTCCAGAGCATCCATGAGCCGTCGGCGGTGGCCGCCCTCACGTCGGCTGGTGACAGCTGCCGCTCCGGTGTGGGCCCCTCTCGTTCCTGGCTCTCCATCTCGCTCCCATCGGTTTCGGCTCTCAGCTGACCTTCGTAACGATATCGGAACGGTCAGCCGGGTACGGTACGCCGGCCTCGTCGGGCAACTCGGTCTGCAGAGGGAGGTGACAGTGCGGCGGGTGCTGCGATGGATCGCGTGGATCGGCGTCGGCCTGCTGGGGCTGATCGTGCTGGCGGTCATCGTTGCGTTCGGGATCAGCGAGTTGCGACTGAGGCAGACCCACGACGTGCAGGTTGCGCCCGTGGTCATCCCCACCGACCCGGATTCGATCGCATTCGGGCATCACATTGGATCCACGTGGGCGGGCTGCACCGCCTGTCATGGCGACGATCTCGAGGGGCAGATCATCTTCGAAGGCGCTGAGGGAACCATCGCCGCGCCCAACCTGACCTCAGGTGAAGGAGGCGTCGGCAGCTTCTACGACGACGAGGACTGGGTGCGAGCCATCCGTCATGATGTGAAGCCATCTGGCAGGGCCAACCTGTTCATGCTCGGTACGCTGCACCGGCTGAGCGATGACGAACTGGGCGCCGTCATCGCCTGGGCCCGATCGGTGCCACCAGTCGACAATGCGGTGCCGACCACCAACTTGAGCCTCATGGGAAGGCTGTTCGTCGTGCTCGCGCCTGACTTCATACTTCCCGCCCGGGCCATCGACCACGACGCCCTACCCCTCGCAGTCCCACCTCCTGGAGCGACGGCCGCCTACGGCGAGCACATCGCCCGGACCATCTGCGTGGAGTGTCACACCGACAGCTTCGTGGGAGGTGAGGAGATCGAGGGGACGGACGGTGTGATCAGGCTTTCCCGCAACCTGACGCCCGCAGGTGACGTCGGCCATTGGTCGGAGTCCGACTTCTTCGCGGCGTTGAGGACCGGCGTCACTCCTTCGGGCTACGTCCTCGACTCCGAGGCCATGCCCTGGGACTACTTCTCGCCGCTCACCGACGAGGAGCTGCGTGCGCTCTGGCTGTTCCTCCAGACGCTTCCAGCCGCCCAGCCGGAAGGCGGCTAGCACCTGAACTGGTGGGATCGGCCTACGAGGGCAGGATGTCGGCGCATCAGGTGCGTTTCCTGCCCGGTGGCCGAAGGTCGTGCGTGGTGGGCGAGAACCCTCAGACGGAGGCCAGTACCCGCTCCAGTGGCCGGGGGACCCGCTCGAGGTCGAGGGCATCCGCGAGCAGCGCCCCGTAGCGGGCCTTGCGACCCGACTTGACGCCGATGAACCGGCGGAGCTGCTGCTCGATCGCTCTTCCCCGCCAGGCAGGTTGCGCCTGGAACGTGCGGAACGCCCCCAACTCGCCTTGGCTCTCGATGACCCCCTCCGCGGCCCCGGCTCCCAGGGCGCGGATCAGCTCGTCCTCCAGGTCCTCGACGCAGACGAAGAAACCGAGAGCCTCCATCTCGAGGTGGGTGATGTTGGTGCCGAGGCCTGCCCGTTCCAGTCCTCGCCGGAAGTCGTCAGCCTGGGCTTCGTCGCAGAGGCCTGCCAGCGAGCCTTCGAACCCCGAAGCGAGCATGCCCTCGAGAAACTCGCCGAGCTGCGAAGCCCCGCCGAGCGTCTGCACTGACACCCCCTCGGCTGGCAGGTCCCTACCGAGACGCCTGGCCAAAGCGACCACGGCGTTCCGATCGCTGGCTCCTTCGACTACCACGACGGCTCTGGGGCTCCTCATCGAAAGGAGGGTATCTCCGTTACACCGAGCCACGGTCACATGTGAGGCATCGCTGCGCGCCCAGAGCCTCGCCACCACCCTGACAATCGGGCCCCGATGCGTCGGTGGCTGCGGAGTAACGTCATAGCACT
>CAZKJJ010000318.1:0-3408 GCA_964553055.1 uncultured Acidimicrobiia bacterium | reverse complement strand
CGAGTCCGGGCGCCAGAGCTACAGGCGGGTCGCCGCGGACGTCTGGCGCTACCGGTCGGGCAGCTTCACAGCCGACCTCACGGTCGATCGGGATGGATTCGTCGTGCGCTACGGGACCGACCTCTGGCAACGAGTCGCGCTCTCTCGATAGCGCGGCCACGGGCAGTAACTCCGGAAGCCGTGACTGCGGATGGACGGCCGAGTAGCCGAAGCGGCGCACGATGCGGCACCTCCCCCGCGCCCTGCTCGAGCTGCGGTCGCCGAGCCTCGCAAGCGGCGTGCCGGTGGCCTCCGCGACCGCGACCGCGGCCTGGAGATCCGTCGGGTCTGTACACCCGCGGAGCTGGGCAAGTTCGAAGCCGTGCTCGTCGAGGCGCTGCCCATCACGGGTGTCCGCCCCGGGCGTGCCGGTGCGCTGTGGCGACCGGCCGTCCTCGGCATCGACGGCCTGCACCTGTGGTTGGGCCTGGCCGACGGCACGCCAGTCGCGACCGCGTGTCGTTGGCGGCTTGATCACACCACCGGGGTGTACTGGGTGACGGTCAGGGCAGGCTGGCGCGGTCGCGGGTACGGCGCGGCCATGGCTGCGGCGGCGATCGCACCGGGCGTGCCCTCGGTGCTGGCCTCGACATCGTCAGGGCAACCGGTCCACGAGCGTCTTGGGTTCCGGGTCGTGGCCAGGTCGACACGTTGGGAGCGCGACTGATGCACCATCCCGACGCCACCGGAGCGCACGCCAGCCGCGACTCTGGCCAGTTGCGGAAGGTCTGGACGGCGCGTAGCCGTTCCGCCGCGCCCCAGCCTGCTGGCGGCGCTTTGACCGGTTTTCACGATCCAGGGCATCCGTCACATGCCTGCGAGCACGAACCCGTCCATGCTTCCGTCATGGACGCGGACGGGCGATCGCCCCGTGATGTCCAGAATGGGGGAGAGATGGGGAAGCAGATGACACAGAAGAGGCGAGGAATCGCGCTGGCGGCAGCCGTCGCCGCGCTCGTGGGGTTGCTGACTGGATCGGCGTCTGCAGCCCCCACGAACGGCAACGGGACGGAGACGATCGTCGTTGACTGTGGCCCGGACGGCACCCTGGAACTTCTGGTGCAGTTCAACAGCAGCGGCGCGCCGGTCTTCGATGCGTCCGGGGAGACGAATGGCAGGCAGTACGTACTGTCGTCCGTGGCGGGCCGCTTCTACGAGGGGGAGTTCGAGATCGAGCCGATGATCGACCCGGACTTCGAGTTCACGAAGGCCTACGGCAAGCGCAACGGGTACAGCCGGACCCTGATGTGCAGCGCCGGCCCGTTCGTGGAGACCGACGAGTTCGGCACGTTCACCGGCTTCTTCGACGTGACGCTCTCGGGCAAGTAGCAGCGTCCGCCTGGACCGGGTCCGGCGCACCAGGTGCTGCGCCGGACCCATCTCCAGCTCGCCCCAGCCGCGCGATCTGGCGGTGGAGTCCGAGGCCCGGCCTTCAGCCCTGCTCACCCGCTGCAGGGCACCCACGTATCCCGCCAGAGGACCCGGCCCATGCAACCTCCGACGGAGGGCCGGCTTTGGCTGGTCAGGCGGTCGGAAATCGTGGAACGATCCGCGCCAGCCACGCGGGCAACGGATCTGTCGTGAACGTTGCCTCGATGTACGCCTCATCGATCGATTCGACCGAGAAGCCGTTGGCGAACACCGCCCGGATCTCGTCCTGAGCGATGCGGCGCGGACCGGCGTGGCCCGGGACCCGGTCGCTGAAACACAGCAGGTGATATGCGCTGCCCGTGGTCATGACCTGGAGGAGCACGTGTGCCAGCCGGGCCCGATCGGGATCGCACAACACGTGGAAGAATCCGCAGTCGAGCACGACATCGAAGGTCTCGCCCAGCTTGTCGGCGTCGAGCGCGTCGTGGACCAGGAAGCGGGCGGTCACGCCACGTTCACGAGCCTTGACCCGTGCCCTGGCGACAGCGGTCGGGGCGATGTCGACGCCGGTGGCATCCAGCCCTCGCTCGGCCGCCAGCAGGGTGTGCTCTCCGGTCCCGCAGCCGAGCTCCAGGACCGAACCTCGCAGCTCGCCCGCGTCCGCGAGCTCCACGAATGGCGCTTGGGGCCGACCGATGTCCCACGGCGGCGTCCCGCGGTATGGCGTATCCCAGTCGCCGGGCAACTGCTCGCCGCCTCGCCGACGATGGCGTTCGTCCTGGTCAGCCATGCTCCCGTACCGAAGGGGATGATGCGGGGTGCCACGGTACCGGCGGTGACTGCGATCGACCGAACCATCAACCACAGAACTCGTGAAGAGCCCCGCCAGGGGTGGCGGACCCATGCCATCACGGACTGATCAGCCGACTTCTTCGGGACGGGGGAGCCCGTCAAGGTCGCTGCATCCGTGGACGGACACCCGTTCGAGTCTGTATGCAATGAGCATCCTCCTCCGCGATGCGAGCCAACCCATAGAGCACATCTCACAGCCGACCCTGCACGCAACAAGTCCCAGGCCCTTCGGCACTGGAACGTGCGATGTATGGCGCGCATGCTCGCACTGAGGCCTTCCTGTGCGGATGAAGCAGGAGGCAGAAAGATGCGTCTTGCGACGCGAGATGTCATCGCAACCCTGCTGGTTGCTTTCGCTGGTGTTCTCTACGTGCTGTGGCTCGCTGACACGGCCCCGTTCGGACTCGACAGCGTCCGGACGGTCGGCCTGGTCATTCTGGGGCTGGGCTTCGCCGCCTCGGTGAGCGCCGTCGTCCCAGGGTTCGGCGAACTCCTACGCGGCAACAGGATCTATCTCGGCGTCACGTCGGCGATGGGAATCGTCGCGTTGGTCGCTGGTGTGCGAGTGCTCCTGACTTCGAGCGAGCTCGGCCTTGGCGTGCTCATGGGGACCATGGTCGTGCTGTGGCTCGTCGCCACCTTCCATCACGGCCCCCTCGCGGGCACATCACCGCGTGGGCGCGTCACCGGCCCGCCGAGGCACGCGTGAACCACCACCGGCATCACATGTCACATATTCGGCAAGGAGGTGGCCCGATGGTCGAGGTGGATGAACAACGACTCATGGATCCACAGTCCGGGACCAGCGACCGGGATTGGGCTCGTGCGCGGGTCGAAAGACGGCGCAAGCTGGAGGCTCACTTCGTTGCCTACCTCATCATCAACGCAGCGCTCGTGGCGGTCTGGGCGCTTACAGGCTTCGGCTACTTCTGGCCAGGGTGGGTGTTGGGTTGGTGGGGCGCCTTCCTGTTGGTCGACGCCCTGAACCTTCGCTACCGCCGGCCCATCACCGACGAGGAGATAGACGAGGAATTGCGTAGAGCCCGGTGATCTCGTACGTCTTAATTTACCCATCAAGGGTGTTGTCTACCCCTCGGTCTTCGGGGTCTTTGGGGCCTGTCAGACAACGGTATGAGTGCCCACGCC
>CAZKJJ010000317.1:0-3414 GCA_964553055.1 uncultured Acidimicrobiia bacterium | reverse complement strand
TGGTACTTCTTCGAGCACGAGCTCCTCCACCTCGGGACGGACGATTCGCTCGAGCACCAGCCCCGTGCGGCTGTCCAGTCGAACGTGATCGCCTGCTCTGACGAGCTCCGAGAGCATCGGCTCGGCCAGCTCGACTACCCGCTCCTCGTCTGCGTGGGCGAGGACCACGAGCCGGTTGTCATCCAGTCGGTCCTTGACCGCCACGACCTCGCCCTTCGGTTCGAAGTCGCGCACGTCGATGATGCTCATGGACTCGTTCAGGAGGACGTCTTGGCCTACTTGGAGCCTCTTGACCTCGACGGCCGGCTGCGCCGTGACCCGAAGCTTCCTCCCCGCCACCGAGACGTCGACGGTTCCGTCGTCGTTGACTCCGAGCACGGCCCCGAAGGAGTTGGGGGGTGCCGTCAGCTTGTCGACCTCGTCTCTGAGCATCGCAAGCTGCTCGCGGGCTTCCTCGAGCACCGCGGTGAGCTTGTCGTTCTGGGAGGTCGCCTGCGCGAGATGGCCTCTCGTCTCGGCCAGGCGCTCCTCGAGCACGCGGAGCCGTCCGGGTGCGTCCTGGAGTCTCGACCGAAGCGCCGCTGTCTCCTGTTCGAGCTCGCGGACGCGCTCCCGTAGAGCCAACGTCATTTCGTCACGGGTTGGGTCTTGATCGTCTGTCATGCGGGTCGAGGGCGGATATGCGCTCCACGCGCAGTATACGTGGAGGGCCTTCCGAATCCGCGCGTCTGCAAGAGTCGCCCCGGGGCTAGGATGCTCGTTGGGTAGTCCCGCAACCGAGGAGAGCCGATGAAAGTCTGGATCGATCAGGATCTCTGCACGGGCGATGGCCTCTGCGAGGAGATCGCTCCCGATGTCTTCGTGCTACTCGACGACGGCCTGGCATACGTCCGCGAGGGAGACAAGATCTTCGCGGAGGCGCACAGCAACCCTCAAGGCTCGCGAGGGCTGGCGGTCGTGCCAGCAGGGCAGGAAGACATCACGATCGAGTCAGCAGAGGAATGCCCTGGCGAGTGCATCTTCATCGAGCCGTGAGAGGCTGAGCCACCCCACTCATTCAGCAGAAGCGTTCTGCCCGGTTGCTGCCACCTTTCGGGCCACCGTCACGAACCCTGTGTGGCCCACCATTCTGTGATCGGGTCGCACCGAGAGCCCTTCGACCTTCCACGTACGTAGCAGAGTCTCCATAGCCTCGATCTCCTCGTAGCGGCCCGAAGCTCTCAGCGCGGCCACCGTCTGGGACAGCTGCGTGACCGTCGGCACGTACGCACAGAACACCCCGCCGCTTCTGAGGCCTCTCATGGAGGGGGCGATCACGCTCCACGGCTCTGGTACGTCGAGGACGATCCGATCGCATTCGGTGTCTTCGACGACCTGTTCGACGGCGCCGCTCCGCATGTCCAGGTTCCGGGGTACCTCGCCGAAGAATCCCTCGATCGACTTCCTGGCCCGCTCCGCGTGGTCAGGACGCCGTTCCACCGTCACAACCCGGCCCTTCGGACCCACGGACCGTAGAAGGGCCATGGTGAGCGCACCCGATCCCGTGCCTCCCTCGACGACGACGCAACCCGGTGCCACGTCTGCGTAGACGAGGATCAGCCCGAGGTCCTTCGGATACACCACCTGAGGTCCACGCTTCATCTTGAGGATGTAGTCGTCGAGGCCTGGCCTGAGGGCAAGCATCTGGTGGCCCTTCGACGTGGCAAGGCGACTCCCCTCCTCCAATCCGATGACTTGCGAGTGAGGAAGCACTCCCAGGTGACTGTGCAGCACACCTCGGTCGTCCAGCCGAACGAGATACCGCCGCCCCCGCTCGTCGATCAAGAGGCAGGCCTCGCCTTCTCTGAGCGGTCCTCTCATCGCTAGTTGGAGAGGACGCTCAGACTGCTGACCACCAATGCAAAGCCCAGGGCCAGAACGGTCACCCAGATGACGATCCTCACAAACCGCCGGTTTCTCATTGCTCGGCCTCGGGACCCGTGCCTACGCTCACGTCGTGGATCGTATCTTCTCGTGGTTCAGATGGCCGCCCGTATCCGGGCTCGGCGCGGCACTCCGGGGTCTCCGGAAGGGGGACAGCAGGGTCTTGATGACAGGCGCGGGCCTCATCCTGCTCGGTCTGTACAGGAAGCAGCGGAGGACGAGGAGGTTGATCTACAGCGCTCGGCTGTCTCCTGGTGAGGGCTTGCACATTCGAACGAGGGAGCGTCAGAGCTCGTAGATCTCGACGATCGTGCTCCTGGTTCTGCCTCGGCGCCTGCCGATCACGAAGGCGACGCCGATGACGATGACCACCGAGATGGCCACGAGCACGGCGCGGTTCTTGAGGCTCTCGCGTGTATCATCGATCGCCGCCTCGAGCTCGCGGACCTTGCTCTCGATCTCGCTCCGCTCGATCATCAGCGATCGTCAGGCTCGACGCGCACGGCGTAGTACATGATCATCACTGCCACGATCAGCGCGGAGATCGCCGTCACGACGACTCCGAGCGCGCTCCACAGCTGCGAGTCGGGAAGCTGCTCGACGAGCAGCCGCATACTCCCCACGATCAGCAGCACGGCCCCGAACGCGAAACACAGTGCCGCCACCAGTGAGAGACCGACGACTCTGCCCAACCGCTTCGCCGGTTCGAGGGTCTCCTGGCGCAGGTACTGCTTCGAGAGCTCGATGAGCTCGTTGGTGAGCTGAGGGATCTCTCTGGCGTCTGCCACGATCTGAGGCTAGTCGCGTCATCGTCGCGCCGGACTGCCGCCTCTTGGCTGGCCTCGATCGCCTGTCTGGCTTCTCCGTGGGGATAAAGCTCGAAAGACGCTTTCGGAGCGCGAAAACCGGGACTAGCCTGACATCGAGGGGGTGGAGTGACTCGATTGTCAGGTCGTCTTTTGACCAACAACGGCGATACCGCCGTCGTCCAGTTCCGAGTCGACGATGAGAGTCTTGCGATTCGGTCTGGTCCTCGCCCGATCGGCTCGTGGCATCTCGCAGACGTCTCGGTCGAACGTGTCTCGCTCTTCAGATTCCGGCTCGTCATCGAGGGCGAGACCTTCATAGCCATCCCGGACGACCCGACGGAGTTCGCAGTTGCGGTCGGCGCCGTCGTCGATCTCAGGGAAGGACGGTACGGGCTCAGAGCCAGGATCGAAGAGGCGGCAGCTCAGCCTTCCCTCTGACGTGAGCTGCTGAGTTCACGCCAGCGCCGAGCGAGATCGCTCGCGGGAGGTTCTGGGTCTTCCTGATCCTCCGGTGATTCAGCGCTGTCGGGCTGACCTGCTGACCCTTCGACCTCGGAAGTTTCCGGCATCGACGGTTCCCCTGATTCCTGAGGGATCGGCGCGTCGTCATCGACGACCATGCCATCTTGGGGGAGATCCTGCCAGGGCGAGGTGGCCACCGTGGCGAGGTTGCGCCTGATCA
>CAZKJJ010000316.1:0-3421 GCA_964553055.1 uncultured Acidimicrobiia bacterium | reverse complement strand
GGATGAGCAGTGTCACGCCCTGGAGGAACGACACGAGGACGACGATGGTCGTCCAACCCTCGACCTGTACCTGGCCCAGGAACCCCCGAATGAGAGCGACACCCCCTGCCACGAGGCTGGCCAGCGCGACGACACTTCCGATCCCTGCGACGATGTGCAGCGGCACGACCGAGTAGCTGAAAAGGATCCTCAGCACGAGGCGAAGAATGCGCCGAAGCGAGTAGTTGCTCTCCCCGACGGCCCTCGCCATGTGGTCCACATCGACGTTTCCGGGGTTCGAGGAATAGAGAAGGGCCTGCCCGGTGATGTAGGGGAACCGCGTCGGATCCGCGCAGATACGATCGACGACATCACGTCGGATGATCCTAAAATTACTGACCGTCAGGGCTCGGGGTTTGCCAAAGATACTGGTGTTCATCCAGCCAACGATCCGACTACCGACCGTGCGTGTCTTGGACGCCGCCTTGGTTCGAAAGCGAGCAAACACGACGTCGAAATCACTGGACAAGGCGGCATGAATAAGGTTCGGGATCTCCGACGGCGGATTCTGGCCATCATCGTCCATCGTGAGGACCCACTGGCCCCGAGCAGCTCGGAGGCCAGCAAGATTCGCGTTGTGCTGCCCGAAATTCCTCAGCATGCGGATGGCCGCGACGTGAGAACAGGAAGCCAGCCGACGCAGGATCAGCCATGAGCCATCTGTGCTTCCGTCATCCACAAGGATGATCTCATGCTCGACACGCATACTCGACAGCACCTCATGAACGTCGTGCACCGTCTCCTCAACAACCTCTGCGCTGTTGAAAACAGGGATGACGACTGAGAACTGCGGTGATCCTTTGGACAATTCCGGGGGGGGCACGCTCAGCTCCATGCCGCGACGTCTGCCACTGTTCCTAGGCGTAGGACGGTCACTGAGAATGGGGAGGCGCCGAAGCGACGGATCGTCTCGGCGTACCCAACCAGCGCCTGTCGTGCCGCCCCCTGAGGATCACGAGACTTTCGCTCCTGGAGTACGAGCTGAACCGTCGAGCCCGACTGGACGATACCCCGCTCGATCCCCCTGTCGATCACAGCGTGCACAGCCCTCAGCATCCTCCGCCTACTGACGATTGGATCAGGTGCCACACCCACGCGGCCAGCCGCTCCGGCGGGGAGGAAGACCCCCTCACAACCTGAGTACCAAGCAGACTGCTGTGGTGTACTCGAAATCACGATGCAATCGTCGATGCCGTGACCAGCATCTATGAGTGCTGAGCGAAGCGGTCCGAGCGACTCGGTTCGTGCGGCCACCAGTTTCCCGGTCAACGTTGCCCCTACTGCAACAGCCGCGAAGGCCAAGGCGATGCCCCCATAGCGGGCCAAGGGCAATGTCCGAATTCCTCCAGTGACGATCGCCAGCCCGCTTCCGGCAAGTATGGCCAAGAAAGGCATGCCGGGCACGAGGTAGCGATGGGCAAGGTCCGCAACTCCGACGATCAGAAGCAGGTAGGTGAGGACCACAATCGCAAGGGCGGCTACGATGGGTTCGGAGTGGAGGCGATACCGCGCAAGCTGAACGACTGCAGCAATGACCCCCACTGCGGCCAGGGGCCCGACGACCGGCCCAAAGAGTCCCGGAAGCAGATCAAGGAATGTTGCCATGCGTTCCATTACCGGGATCTCCTTCCCGGTCTGCCGCTCGGCGAAGACGAGCACTGGTGGCCTATTTGCCCCGGTGACCCACGGGACAAACCATACCGCTGAGACAGCGGCAAAGGTCGCTGATCCCGTGACAACAATTCTCAGCAATGAGCTTCGGACGCTACCCCAATATAGCCAGCAAACCACGAGCAAAGCAGGGGCAAGGAGTGTGGGAGCCCCATATCGAACGGCGGTGGCAAGCCCAGCAAGTGGCGCAATAGCCAGAACCCACCAAGGTACGCGCTCTCGCTGGAGAGCCGAACTCAATACTCCGACAGCTGCGAGGGTGAGTGCAACACCAGGGATGTCTGGCAGGATCTGCCAACCCGTGTCGAGCCAAGCAGCGCTGAGGCCCAAGAGCCCGGCCGATATCGCTGCGGCACCTCGGGTCAGCCACATCCTCGCCACCCACCACGTCAGAACAACAGCAGCCGTCGCTAGGAACACGGCACCTAGCCGGAGGGCGACTTCTGAACCTCCAGCCAACAGCCACGCCGGCGTGAGCAACAGTGGTAGTCCAGAAGCACGTACGTCAATCCAGTAGAATCCGTCAACGTCACCGACGACGATGTCCCGGACACGTAGCGCGTAGGTGGCCTCATCGTAGATGAGGGGTGGGTCGTTCAGAACTGCCCACAATCCCACGAAGATCGTGACGCTCACGGCGGCTGCGAGAACGCCCCACTCCCAAGTCAGAACCGGATGACCGGCAGCACGATCCTCGACTACATGACTAGGGATCATCTTTGAATGGCTGGCGGAGTAGCTTTGTTCAATCGCAATGTCTGCAGGGCAATCTCCGGTTCTGATCGACTTTCAGACCGACTTGGCGCAGCGCGAGAGTAGCGACACCGCCTTGCTTCCTGTACATCACAGTCTCCTGGCCAGGACAACCCAGACGGTACGTGCGAGGATCTCGAGATCGAGCACCGGGGACCAGTTCACCAAGTACTGGAGGTCGTAGCCGAGCTTGTACTCAGGGTCGGTGTGGTAGCGCCCGTGGATCTGTGCCAGCCCCGTCAGTCCCGGCGGGAGCTCGTGGCGGCGCGCGTACCCCGGGATGATCTCCTCGAACTGCGACGTCAGCTCGGGACGCTCAGGTCGAGGGCCGACAAGCGACATCTCGCCACGGAGGATGTTCCAGAACTGCGGGAGCTCGTCGAGCCGCGTTGCCCGGAGCCACTTGCAGGCAGGAATGATCCGGGGATCATCCTGAGTGGCCAAGCGCGGATTGCCGTCCTCTTCGGCATTGGCGTACATGGTCCTGAACTTGACCATGCGGAAGTGCCGCCCCGCTGCCCCGACGCGGTCCTGCCAGAACAGGATGGGGCGACCGACGACCACAAGTTCGTAGACGGAGACCAACGCCAACACGGTGAAGATGGTCGGTGCGAGGCACACAACCAACACGAGGTCCGTGAAACGCTTGAAGCGCGCGCGTGAACTGGCAATCGTGTGGGCTCTGAGCAGCACGAAGGGGAGCCCGCCGATCTGGCGAACGCGTTCGAGGCCGTACATCGTCTCCTTCGCCGAGACCCGTTGGAGCACGGACACATCTCGGCGGTCCAGCTGCTCGAGAACCGATGGGTACAACGATTCCAGCCAGCCACTGGCGAGCAGGAGCACATCGGTGGCACCAGCCTCGTCCACGACGTCAACCAGACCATCGGTGCTGGAGGCGGTTGCCACCACCACCGCGCGCTCACGGTCGGTGTCGAGGTGGATCATTGCCACGTTC
>CAZKJJ010000315.1:0-3433 GCA_964553055.1 uncultured Acidimicrobiia bacterium | reverse complement strand
CCCCCGGCTGTGGTCGTACTGGCCTCCGTGCCATCGCCACACGCCGCCAGCCACCCGCCGCCGGCCAGAGCCGCTCCGCCGAGGCCGACCAGTCTCAGAAACTCTCGTCTCGTTGGTGCCGGCACCTGACCTAGCTCCTCGTTCCCATTCCCTGTATTGCTCACTATCCCTTCCTCTCCTTCCCCTATCCCCTCTCGACTCGTTCCTCCGCTCCTTTGGTTCGTTGCTTGACTGCGGCTCTAGGGGGTCGGTGAGGCTGCCGTGGGCCTCACCAAGAGACCTCTGATCGCCACTCGAGAGATGCAGTTCGCCGGCGCCGCGGGCCGCGTGTTTCGGCCCGGAAGCCAACCTATCAGGCCCCGAACCGCGATGAAGCGAGAACCGTGTAAAGATCTGTGCGCTTCGCGCTCATGTCTGAATGTCGCCTCCGTCGAGAACAATCGACTGGCCATTGACCGCCGCGGCATCGTCGCCTACCAGATAGGCGACGGCATCGGCCACCTCCTCGGGCTCGAGTAGCCGTCCCAGAGCGGTATGGGAGACGAGGGCTCTCTCCGCCTCGTCCTCGGTCATGCCCGTTCGCTCGACGATGTTGGCGATGGTCCGTGCGGTCATGGCGGTTCGCACGTAGGGAGGGCAGACGCTGTTCGCGGTGACCCCGGTGCTGGCCACCTCCATCGCAATCGCGCGGGTCAACCCGATGACTGCATGCTTCGAGGCGGCGTACGCAGTGATGTACTTGGCTCCCCGATGCCCGGCCGTTGAGGCAATCGTCACGATGCGGCCCCAGTCACGTTCGAGCATGCCGGCAACAACGGCCCGCGAGCAGAGAAAGGCACCGGTGGCATTCACCCTGAGCAGGTGCTCCAACTCGTCCAGCGTGGTGCGCTTCAGCGGGTTGGACGAGGAGGCCCCGGCATTGTTGATCAGGACGTCGACCGGCGGGATGGAGCCAAACACCTCCTCGACCTGGGCCTCGTCCGTGACGTCACAAACGGTGGTCGCGATCTGCCTGCTGTAGTCGGAGGTCTCAGCCAGAGCGGCGACGTCGCGCCCCAGCGCATGAACCCGGAGGCCGTCGTCAACGAGACGATGGGCGATGGCCCTGCCTATGCCACGGCTGGCGCCCGTGACCACCGCCACCTTGGGTTGCCGTCCGCTCATGGGACGAGCCTATCCGGATCCGGTCGGGGGGGTAACGGCGGTGTCACCCTCCGGCGTCGCTTATTAGGGTCTGCGCATGAAGTTCGGAGTGTTTCTTCCCGTCTCCGGTCGGGCCGCCGGACCCGAGGTCCTCACCGACGCCGCCCGCCAGGCGGAGAGACTCGGTTTCTCCTCAGTTTGGGCCGCAGAGCGAATGGTGAACCCTTGGTCGATGGAGACCGAGTATCCCTACAAGGAGGACCAACAGTGGTTCGTACCGCCGGAGAGCCCGTTCCTGGAGACGCTCTCGGTGCTCACCTTCCTCTCCGGCGTGACCGAGACGATCTCACTCGGTGCATCCGTCATCGTGCTGCCCTACCGCCATCCCCTGTTCACCGCTCGGGTGGCGACCACCATCGACACGCTGTCCAAGGGCCGGCTGATTCTCGGCGTGGGAATCGGCTGGATGCCCGAGGAGTTCCAGGCCCTCGGGGTCGAGTTCAAGCACCGGGCGGCCATGTCTGCGGAGCAATTGGAGATCTTCAACCTCCTCTGGGAAGAAGAGCGTCCCAGCTTCGACGGCGTCCACTACCAATTTCCCGAGGTGGCGGTCAACCCCAGGCCGGTGCAACAGCCTCGGTTTCCCATCTGGATCGGTGGGGAGAGCGAGGCAGCCCGGCGCAGGGTGGCCCGGTATGGCGACGCCTGGTTCTCGTACTTCGTCAGGATCACACCGGAGGATTTGTCCTCCCGGTTCGAGCAGGTGCGTATCGGAGCCGTCGAGGCGGGGCGAGATCCGGACGCCATCAAGCTCTGTTGCTGCCGCCCGATCGATGTCACCGACGAGCCGGTTCCCCAGGAGGAAGACCAGCTCAGGGGGACCCCCGAACAGCTGGTCGGGGCTCTCGCGACGTACGAGGAAGCGGGGGTCGAGCACATCGCCCTTCAGTTCATGAGAGGACGCTGGCCCGAGCGAAAGGCGCAGATCGAAGTCTTTGGCAGAGAGGTAATCCCAGCTCTTCGAGCCTGAGGGAGGAATCCGGCAGGGAGCGATGAGAACTACGAGCGACGTGCCGCTGACCTACAACGCGGTAGACATCCTGGAGCGTAACCTCGTCGGTCGCTCCTCCAAGGTCGCCCTCTACTCCCCGGACCGGGAAATGACCTTCGAGCAGGTCTCACAAGAGGTGAACCAGGTCGGTAACGCCCTCATCCACGATCTGGGGATTCGCTTCGGAGACTTTGTGGCCCTGCTCTGTGTGGACTCGGCGGAGTGGGCCACATCGTTCTTCGGCATCATCAAGGCAGGCGGGGTCGCGGTGGGCCTGAGCACGGTCCTCACCGATTCAGAGTACGCCTACATCTTGAACGACTGCCGGGCCCGGGCTCTGATCGTTCACGAGTCGCTGCAGGGCCTGGTCGAGGGGATTCGTGACGATGTGCCTTTCCTGGAGAGGGTGGTTGTGGTGGGCTCGCCCCAACGGGCCTCGGACCTCAGCTATGGAGCTCTGATCGAAGGCCGGCCGGCCGACCTGAGTCAGGCGCCGACTCACAGGGACGATTTGTGCATGCTCAACTACTCGAGCGGTACCACCGGGCAACCCAAGGGGATCCCTCACGCCCACAAGGACCTTCCCCTCTGCTCCCAGCTCTATGCCGTGGACACGATGGGCATGAGGGAGGACGACCGTACCGCCAGCGTGGCCAGGCTGTTCTTCACCTACGGAACCTGTGGGAATCTCATCTACCCGTGGTATGCGGGTGCCAATGCCGTGCTGTCGCCGGCCCCGCCCCGGATCGCCGCCAACATCCTGGAGACGATCGACCGCTTCAAGCCGACCATTCTCAATGGCGTGCCCACCGGCTATGCCTCGATGATGGCGGTGGACGGGTTCCCGCAGAAGTACGACCTCAGCTCGCTTCGAATGTGTCTTTCCGCCGGCGAGGCACTCCCGACCCCGATCTGGCGGGAGTGGAAGGAACGGACCGGCCTCGACATCATCGAGGGGATCGGCACCACCGAGAACCTGGCCCTGTTCCTCACCAATCGGCCCGAGGACAACCGACCCGGTAGCAATGGCAAGCCGGTCGCCGGTTTCGAGATCAAGATCGCCGATGACCACGGGCTCCCTGTGCCCCCCGGCGAGACCGGGAACCTCATGGTCAAAGGAGAGACCGCGGCGCTGTCCTACTGGCACCAGTACGACAAGAGCCGCGACAGCTTTCGCGGCGAATGGCTCTTCACCGGGGACCTGTACCGCGAGGACGAGGACGGTTACTTCTGGTACGT
>CAZKJJ010000314.1:0-3437 GCA_964553055.1 uncultured Acidimicrobiia bacterium | reverse complement strand
CCTCCTCGATCGAGTAGTGCGACCCTCGGTAGGTCACGGTTTCGCCACGGAGGAGCGGCATGACGATGTCGAGTATCTCGTCGGTACGGGTGCCGCGCTCGGCTTTGTGGACGCCGGTCGCCCGGTACTCAGGCGGGTACCACCCGATCCCTGCCCCGAGCACCAGCCGTCCCTCGGACAGGAACTGGAGCGTTGCTAGCTGCTTGGCCAGCAGTACCGGTTCTCGGATGGGAAGCACCATCACTGAGCTGCCCAGCCTCACCTTGGTCGTCACAGCGGCCACGAACGAGAGCGTCGAGATCGGCTCGAGAAAGGACACCGAGTAGAACTGCTGAGCCGTGAGGAGATGGTCGGTGATGAACACGGAGTCGAATCCGAGGTCCTCCACCCGCCTGGCGAACTCGGCGATTCCCCGTGCACGCTCTGGTCCGTCTCCCTGCCATATGAACGAGGGCAGGAACACCCCGAACCTGCTGGCATCCTTCATCTGTGTCAAGGTACACGCACTCTCGTACTCGGGTGCCCGAGTCGAACATCGCGGAGTCGGCTGGAGGACGACTCCGAGGGACCAACACCGACTGGTTGTGACTTATGACCCTCCCGGTCAGCGATGCAGCCGAAGACCATCCAGGAGTGAGCATCAGGAGCCGCACGATGTTGAGGGAGGGATGGCGCCAACTGGGCCTCTTGGGCAGAACGGCCTTGGTCGGCGTCTTCGTCTCGGCTGTCATCGCCATCGCGCTCGGGATTGCGATCCCTCAGATCGTCGAGGGCTACATGCTGAGGGCACGGACCCGCGCTGTGGTCCACGTGCTGGAGCAGCTCGAAGCGAACGGACTGATCCCTGTGACGGAGGTTCGCTCAGCAGGCGAGCTCGACGCCGCCGTCATGACCCTGTTGATGGGAGGCGAGACGCACCGAGTCAAGGTGTGGTCGCCAGAGGGGAAGGTGCTGTACTCGGACGCCGGGGACCTGATCGGGCAGACGTTCCCACTGTCGGACGACCTCTTGGGTGCGCTTTCGGGCGAGACCAGGGTAGGTGAGCCCAGCCTGGAGCGGCCTGAGAACCAGTTCGAACGAGACCTGCAACCGATGCTCGAGTTCTACCTTCCCGTAAGAGGGCCAGACGGCGACGTCGTCAACGTGTTCGAGGTCTACCAGGAGTCCGACCACCTTCTGGACACCGTGGCCGACGTGCGCAACATGACATGGCTGAGCATCGGCATCGGCCTGGGGCTTCTCGCCATCTTCACGGCCACCCTGTTGGTCGTCAGCACGCGAACAGTCAACGAACGGCAGCGGCAATCCGAGCGGCTGATGGCTGGCCTGCTGTCGGCCAAGGATGAGGAGCGCAAGCGGATCGTCGGGGCTCTGCACGACGATGTCGGGCAGCCCCTGTACCGGCTGCTCTACGGGCTCGAAGGCTGCAAGGCGGAACTCGACCCGGGAGATCCCGTCTTCGAGGAGCTGGAACGGCTCGAAGAGGTCGTCAGGACCATCGACGCGACGCTCAGAGCCGAGTTGAAGATGCTCGCCTTCGGCTCTCCCGATGAGCTCGGCCTCGAGGAGGCACTCAACGATGTCGTTACCACGGCCCGAGAGGAGACAGGGATCGATATCTCGCTCGACATGGACGGATCCGATCGACTGCCGGTGGCGTCCCGATCAGCTCTCTTCAAAGCGGCCCAGGAAGCCATCACGAACGCCAGGAGGCACGCTGCCCCCTCCAGTATCGGAATCCGGATCACGAGCGGCAACCACCGGGTCATCCTCGACGTGGAGGACGACGGCAGCGGCGTCTCAGGGCCCGAAGGGCTCGGCCTCACCATGACCAGAGACCGTCTCGAGGCGATCGGCGGTGGACTCACCGTGCGAAGGCGACGACAGGGAGGAACGGTGTTTCGAGCCTGGGTGCCGACCGACAACGGCGGACCATCATGAGAGTTCTCATCGTGGACGACCATCGCATCGTCCGTGACGGCCTTCGCTGGATGCTGGCTGGCGAGCCAGGGATTGAGATCGTCGGAGAGGCGGCCAACGGCCTGGAGTTTCTGGAGATGCTCGAGAGCGTCTCGCCCGATGTGACCCTCCTCGACGTGCGGATGCCCACAATGGGCGGGATCGAAGCCCTCGAACGGCTCGGTGACACCAAGACCGAGATCCTGATGCTCTCCATGCACGATGATGTGGCCCTCGTTCGACGCGCCATCGAGCTGGGAGCCTCCGGCTACCTCCTGAAGAGCACCAGCCGAGACGAGCTGATCAGGGCCCTGAGCCTCGTCGCCTCGGGGCGTCCCTACATGCAGGGTGAGCTCACAGCTCCGCTGGTCGAAGATCTGGCGACGGGGGGTTCACAACGAGCAGACGGGCTGGAGGCGAGAGAGCGATCCGTCCTGCAACTCGTTGCTGACGGCTACGAGAACCCGGACATTGCAGCCAGGCTCGGCGTTCCCGAGACGACCGTCCGCAGCTCACTCCGGACGATCTTCCGTGCCCTCGGTGCGCAAACCCGTTCCGAAGCTGTGGCGGTCGGCCTGCGCCTCGGGATCATCTCCTGAGGGCCAACGGCCCCATTCTGCGTGCCGAATGGTCTCGCGGTGGGGCCGGTGGGCCCGAGCACGCAGCGAGGTCGCTGACGTACGTTGCCCTCACTGAACGATGTCCGAGCAACGTCCGCGCCGAGGCGGGTCCTCACAGATGACGCGCCGCGCGGCCGAGGGCGATCCATCCTCGCAGGAGCGAAGCCCTGAGCGAGGACACCAGGCCTGGCATGCAGCAGAGGAGGTTCGAGCATGCTGAAGACGAAATGGCTGGCGCCGCTGGCCGTGGTGGCGCTCATCGCGGCGGCGTGTGGCGACGGAGCCGAAGAGGAGACGACCAGTCCGACGGATGAGCCGACCGCAACGACGGAGCACATGGACGATGATGGCGAGCACATGGAGCGAGTGATCGAGGCGGCCCAGGCCACGATCACTGTGGACGGTGACCCTTCTGACTGGGATGGCATCACGGGGCTCGAGCTGACGCTCGAAGGGATCGAAGGCGAGACCGTCGAGCCGAAGGATGCCACCGTCAAGGTGGCCTACGACGACCAGTTCGTGTACGTGCTGTTCACGGTCGACGACGACTACAACTGGACCGCGGACGACCCGCACCTCTCCGGTTCACCCTCCGTGATGTGGGCTGTCGCGAGCGGCGCGGGCCCCCACATGGGTACCGAGAGCGAAAGCGGTGAGGGTCCCAGCCTGGGGATGGTCGACATCTGGCACTGGGAGCTGGAGTGCGCTCTGGGCGAAGAGCAGGGCGGAGCGGTGTCAGACCCAGGGGATGGCAGCCCAGGTAACGACGCAGCCTGCAACTTCGACGACGAGTTCGCCACCGATCCCGAGGAACGGTACGACGACGGGGACCCGGAAGGGCCTGAGGGAAGCGGAGCC
>CAZKJJ010000313.1:327-3448 GCA_964553055.1 uncultured Acidimicrobiia bacterium | reverse complement strand
CCTGGCCCTGCGGCAGCAGGTTCAGGTGGGCGAGCTTGGCGGAGGTGAACAGCTGGGCAGCACCGTTGGGGCAGGCGGCGACGCAGGCGCCGCAGCCGATGCAGGCTGCGGCGTCCATGGCGGTGTCCGCCGCCGCCTTGGCGATGGGGATCTCGTTTGCTTCGGGAGCGCTGCCCGTGTTGAGGCTGATGTATCCCCCCGCCTCGATGATCCGATCCAAAGGAGTGCGATCCACCACCAGGTCCCTTATGACGGGAAAGGCTGCGGCTCGCCACGGCTCAACGATGAGCGTCTCGCCGTCGCGGAACTGCCTCATGTGCACCTGGCACGTCGCTGTTCCCAGCTGCGGTCCGTGAGGCAGCCCGTTGATCATCATCCCGCAGGAGCCGCAGATGCCCTCCCGGCAGTCGCTGTCGAAGGCGATGGGCTCCACCCCCTCAGACGTCAGGTGCTCGTTCACCACGTCGAGCATCTCGAGAAACGACATGTCTGGGCTGACATCGGAGGCGGGATAGGTCTCGAACCGGCCGGACGGAGCACCATCCTGTTGACGCCACACCTGGAGCTTGAGGTCCATTACTGGTAGCTCCGCTCGATCAGCTCGACGAACTCGAACTCGAGAGGCTCGACCAACCACGAGGCAGGCTCTCCCTCGCCCATGAACTCCCAGGCGTTGACGTGCGCGTAGTCGTCGTCTCTCCGCATGGCCTCGCCCTCGGCCGTCTGGAACTCGACGCGGAAGTGACCCCCGCAGGACTCCTGGCGGATCAAGGCATCTGTGCACATGAGCTCTGCGAGCTCGAAGTAGTCGGCGACCCTTCCCGCCTTCTCCAGAGACTGGTTGAGCGACTCGCCCTCGCCGAGGACCCGAAGATCCTTGTCGAACTCTTCGCGGAGGGCGGGAATCTCCGTGAGTGCCTTCTCGAGGCCTTCCTGACTCCGCTCCATGCCGCAGTAGTCCCAGAGGATCTTGCCGAGCTCACGGTGGAACCAGTCGACTGATCTAGTGCCTCTGGTGGACAGGAACCTGTCGATGCGCCCGCGCTCGGCATCCTCGGTCTCCTTGAAAGCAGGGTGATCGGTGGGTAGGGGGTCCGTGCCGAGCATGCCGGAGAGATAGTCCGAGATGGTGTAAGGCAGGATGAAGTAGCCGTCTGCCAGACCCTGCATGAGGGCGCTGGCACCCAGTCGGTTGGCGCCGTGGTCCGAGAAGTTGGCCTCGCCGACCGCGTACAGCCCAGGCACGGTGGTCATCAGGTAGTAGTCGACCCAGAGACCTCCCATCGTGTAGTGGGGTGCCGGGTAGATCCGCATTGGAGCCTGGTACGGGTTCTCGTCTGTGATGCGCTGATACATCTCGAAGAGGTTCCCGTACCTGTCCTCGATCACCGAGGGCCCGTGCTCCGCGATCGCGTCCGTGAAGTCGAGGTAGACGCCGTTGTGCAGAGGGCCCACGCCTCGGCCCTGATCGATCATGCGCTTGGAAGCCCTCGAGGCAACGTCACGCGGGACCAGGTTTCCGTACGCCGGATACATCCGCTCCAGGTAGTAGTCGCGTTCCTCCTCCGGGATGTCCTGAGCGGCTCGTTCGTCCCCTGCGGCGGCGGGCACCCAGATCCTGCCGTCGTTCCGAAGCGACTCGCTCATCAGCGTCAGCTTTGACTGGAAGTCGGCGCTCGGCGGGATGCAGGTCGGGTGAATCTGGGTGAACGAGGGGTTGGCGAAGGCGGCCCCCCGCCTGTAGGCGCGCCAGATGGCGGTGGCGTTCGATGCCTTGGCGTTGGTCGACAGGAAGTAGGCGTTGCTGTATCCACCCGTGGCGAGCACCACCGCGTGGGCTGCGTGCGACGAGATCTCGCCCGTCAACAAGTCGCGGGCGACCACACCTACCGCCCGGTCGTCGTGCAGTACGACGTCCAGTACCTCGGTTCGCGCGTATTGGCTGACTGTCCCCAACTTGATCTGCCGCGCGAGAGCCTGATAGGCACCGAGGAGCAGCTGCTGGCCAGTCTGACCACGGGCGTAGAAGGTCCTCGACACTTGGACGCCCCCGAACGAGCGCGTGTCCAGCAGTCCGCCGTACTCCCTGGCGAAAGGGACACCCTGAGCCACACACTGATCGATGATGGCCGAGCTGACCTCCGCCAGTCGGTAGACGTTGGCTTCCCTGGAGCGGAAGTCGCCTCCCTTGATCGTGTCGTAGAACAGTCGGTACACCGAGTCGCCGTCGTTGCGGTAGTTCTTGGCGGCGTTGATCCCCCCCTGGGCCGCGATACTGTGGGCCCTTCTCCCCGAGTCGTGGTACGTGAAGGCCTTCACGCGATAGCCGAGCTCGCCGAGCGTGGCGGCCGCCGAAGCGCCGGCGAGGCCCGTTCCCACGACGATCACTTCGAAGCGGCGCTTGTTGGCAGGACTCACCAAGTGCAGGTGGGAGAGCAGTCCCTGCCACTTGTCCTCGAGCGGTCCTGGCGGAACCCTGGCGTCGAGGGGCACCTAGCTCACCGCCCCCGTCACGATCAGGAGCGGGATGGCGATGTTGCCCAGGACGATCAGCGCGGCGAAGACCGCCGCGAACCCACGCCGCCACGCGTTGAACGTCGGGTGGTTCATCCCGAGGCTCTGGAACATGCTCCACGCGCCGTGGTAGATGTGAAACCCCAGGGCGACCATCGAGACGATGTAGAGGATCGCAACAGGCCACGACTGAAAGCCCACCACCATGTTGTGATACACGTCGCCGCTCACGAAGTCGGTGTGCGCCACCCCGAACGTGAGATGGGCGAGGTGGTAGATGACGAAGAGCAGCACGATCACTCCAGACCAGCGCATCGTCCGGGATGCGTAGTTGGCGACCAGGTAGTGACGGGGAGACTCATAGGAGACCGGCCTGGCTCGCCAGTTGCTGAATGTCAGCGCGGTGGCCGCATGAACGTGGGCAAGGAGAGACAACAGAAGCCCGATCCGTGCCGCCCACAGGAAGGTACCGGCGGGGAACAGCGGCTCGGGGAACTCTCTCAGCCACTCTGCGTAGCGGTTGATCTCGTCAGCCCCGATGAAGACCTTCCAGTTGCCCACCATGTGAAACAGGACGTACGCCAAGAACACGATGCCCGAGATGGCC
>CAZKJJ010000313.1:0-317 GCA_964553055.1 uncultured Acidimicrobiia bacterium | reverse complement strand
CATCCGAGCTGTAGAAGTCCGCCGTCCAGGATCGGCGCCTGCTCGAAACAGCCATGACCCGGCCATCGTAATGACCGCGCTGCCCACCGGGATCGAACAGGGGAGCGAAGACCGGAGCGTGCGAGGTTCCCCTTGACACCGCTGGCAGCTCTCGCCATGATTACATCCATGTAATTACACCGGTGTCATGAGGGGAGCACACCTGGTGAATCAAGAGCTCATCGATGCCCTTTCGATCGATTACCTGTCGTGGCAGGACAAGTCGAGCTGTAGTGGAGCCGACGCCGACCTCTTCTTCCCGGAGAGAGGCGCTTCGA
>CAZKJJ010000312.1:870-3456 GCA_964553055.1 uncultured Acidimicrobiia bacterium | reverse complement strand
CATCACGAGTGCCACTCCTCCGGCCGACCCAATGCGAGCGAAATGCCTCAACGTCGAGGCCCCATGGCTCACCTCGATTACCTGAGCCGACTCGCCAGACGTCTTCACCTGATCTGTCAAGAGAATGATGCAGAGGGCAACCACGGCAAGGACGGCGTGCATAACAAACGCCGCGTCGAGGCCCCAGACCGCCACCAGCAAACCTCCGGTGGCGGCACCGCCAAAATGGCCGAGCCGGCTCATCCCGCCGATCACTGCCATCACGCGGCCACGGCGCCAGACCGGAGATGATTCTGTGGCGAACGCTATTCGAGCAAGTAGCCAAACGGACCATACGCAGCCCATGACGAAAACCATCACAGCGAACACAGCAACGTCGGGATCCAACAGCATGCCGGTCGTCACGATCGCCAACGCCGTCGTCGCAAACATCAATGTCCTCTTCTCGCCGATTCGAGTAAAGAGCAAGCCTGCTGGCACATCGAAGATCATCGTGCCGATGCCTCGAACGGCCACGATCGCTCCGGCTAATGCCGGCGTGGCATCCAACTCGAGTGCTTTGAGAGCGATCAACGGGATTACAGCGCCCTGACCAACCGCAAATAGGAGACCTGGCAGGTAGACGCCCAGGGTTAACGATCGAACCCGAAACTCGTC
Source organism: uncultured Acidimicrobiia bacterium (assembly GCA_964553055.1). Taxonomy (GTDB): domain Bacteria; phylum Actinomycetota; class Acidimicrobiia; order Spongiisociales; family CAZKJJ01; genus CAZKJJ01. The sequence goes on along the minus strand of CAZKJJ010000312.1, from coordinate 2,799 downwards.
AGAATCCCTGTCCATATCCCTTTGGTCTGCACTGGCAGTGTTCCTCGATATCCCCGTCGATGGCCACGCTCCAGGAGGTCAAACCAGCGTGAGAGGTCTAAAACCTCTACTGACACTTTCGGGGATTCCCATCCAAAGCACCACTGTGGCAAAAGCTTGAGCCTACCCGTCACTCAGTGTGTTGATTTCGGAGCTTCAGCCTGCGAACAACTTCACCTCCAACTCCTCGATCCACAGAAATAGGCAGCTGCGAGTTCGTATACCATTCGTCGACGAGAGGGTCGAACTGCGACCGACACGATTCTGAGGCTAAGAGCACGGTGAGAGGTCGAAGTCACGAGATTCGCGATGAGTCGCACAACCTGCGATTACTGGGTCACACTTCCTTCGGCGGCCAAGGCGATTGCATGCACGTCAATCTCAAAGGCGGCGCTGCCTATGTTGGGCACCAAACCGGCGGCACTTCCATCGTGGACGTTCGTGACCCGAGAGAGCCACGCCGGATCGACTACATACCTGTGCCGCCAAACACACACTCCCACAAAGTACAGGTTCTAGACGACCTGCTGCTCGTGAATCGTGAACGTCTGTCGGGGGAGCGCGGCATGTCGAATTCCTGGCTCGCAGGGCTCAGCGTGTTTGACATCTCCGATCCCTTCAAACCGCGGGAGATCGGTTTCTGGCCCTGTGGAGGACGTGGTGTCCATCGCATGACGTTTTGGGAGATGCCGTACGCATATGTGACCGCAGGTTCTCCCGAATACGAGGGTCAGCGCTTGAGCATCCTGGACCTCTCCGACCCGACCAAGCCGCAAGAAGTTGGTCGTTGGGGGTTCCCGGGCATGAAACACTCCGAGAGGGGCGAGCGCACCTGGTCGAAGGATTCGGACGTCCTACTTCATCACGCGATCCCACGAGGCGACCGGCTGTACACCAGCTGGTGGGATCTCGGGGTCGCGATCCTCGATATCACCGACATCACCGCACCGAAGCTGATTTCCCACCTAAACCTCGATGAGGCGGACGGCCCCAGCCTGTGCACACACACAGCTTGCCCGCTGCCAGGGCGGGAAGCATTGGTGGTCACCGATGAGTGCGTTGAGGAGCAACGTCGCATCGAGTACCAAGCGCGCCTGGTCGACATCTCAGATGAGACCAACCCCTCGGTGATCACGAGGCTCCCGGTCCCTGACGGAGACTTCCTCGAGCGTGGCGGTCGTTTCGGGCCCCACAATGTCCACGAATATCGTCCCGGTTCATATACGGACGGCAACACCGTCTTTCTGACATATTTCAATGCCGGAGTACGCGTCTACGACATCTCCAACCTCGAAAGGCCCACCGAGATCGCCTATTTCGTTCCAAAGGCACCCGCCGGTACGAGCTCGATTCAAATGAACGACATACTCGTTGACGCGGATGGGCTCATCTATGCGACGGATCGTGTTCGAGGCGGCCTATACATCCTCGAAATGACCTAGACAGTGTGGCAGGGGATCTATCTACACATCCGGTAAAGGCTCGGGGGTAGCCACTTGCCGCTGGCAGGCCAGGAAGTGTCCGTCTTCCACTTCCGCCAGTCCCGGAGTGGATCCAGGACAAGTCTCTCCCGAAAGAGCGCATCGCACACAACCACCATCAGGCCTGTCGATCGGATCGTCGAAGTCCACGGTTTCCTGCTGGCGCTGGTTCCGAAGTCCGTGTATCGACTTTGCTCTCGAAGAGGCGAGCAACCGCCTGGTCACGTCGGCCAGAGGTCTGGTGAAGAGTTGCTCGGTGTTTGCCATCTCAACAACGTGACCTCTGTGCAGCACGATCGATCGATCCGTCAGGAATCGGACCGTGGCGAGATCATGGGCGATAAGCACATAGGAAGCTTGGACCTTCTCGGTCAACTCCTTGAGGAGATTCATCGCCTGTGCCTTGATC
>CAZKJJ010000312.1:0-860 GCA_964553055.1 uncultured Acidimicrobiia bacterium | reverse complement strand
CGCCTGCAGGTCGAGCAGGAGATTGAGCACCTGTGCCTTGATCGACACGTCGAGGGAGGACACGGGCTCATCGAGGATGATGCATGCTGGTTTAGGCGCGATGGCGCGGGCAATCGACACTCGTTGCCGCATGCCACCGCTGAGCTCATGCGGGTACTGGGAAGCGACCTCTGCCTTCAGCCCAACAAGCTCAAGTGTCTCCGCCACCCGGCTATGGATCTCAGACTTAGTGAGATCCGTCGTGTACTTCAGAGGCTCGGCGACGGCCGCCCCAATGGTGCGACGGGGATTCAACGACGACCATGGATCCTGGAACACCGACTGAACGCTCGTACGAAACTTCCTCCACTCATGGCGCTTCAATTGGTGGATATCACGACCGTCGAACTCGACCGTACCCGAGGTCGGTCTCTCGAGGCCGAGCAGCAATCTTCCGGTAGTGCTCTTCCCCGAGCCAGATTCTCCGACGAGTCCCAGCGCCTCCTCGCGGCCGAGTGTCAGCGAGACGTTCGAGACGGCGTACACAGGACTCTTCTTTCTGAGCGTGAGGCTCCGGCCCGACGTGTAGACCTTGCTCACATCTTTGAGCTGCAGGAGCGGAACCGACATCCCTTCACTCACGCGTGCTTCCAGCACTTGACCGTCTGCCCGCTGTCGAGCTCAATGTCCGCCGGTGGTTCACTCCAGCAAATGTCCATCACGTAGCGGCAACGAGGAGCGAAGTGGCACGCCGGCTTCTCGTCGAACAGTCCGGGCGGGGTGCCTTCGATCGAAGGCAGTCGATCTGGAGGCTCCTCATTGAGGTTGGGCACCGACTGAATGAGACCCTCGGTGTAAGGGTGGGCGGGAGAGGTGACGAC
>CAZKJJ010000311.1:0-3465 GCA_964553055.1 uncultured Acidimicrobiia bacterium | reverse complement strand
TGCGATCCCAGCCGTGATCAGCTCCTCAGGCTCCGCACCAGCCAGCAGCAGCCCCACCGCCAGCCCTGTCACGCCAAGACGCCAACCTGCTGAAGCAGCGTGTTCCACGAACATCTCCGCGCCCAGCCACAGCAGGCCTGCAGCAGCGGCAACAAGAATCCACGCGGCCAACACCAAGAGATCGTAAGGGCGCTGGCATGCCGGTACCCGCAGCCCGTTGCCCTGCTTGCCCGGCTTGGGGTATCCCGAGAGCAGGAAGGCCGAGGACTCGGAGCCGGCCTCCTCGCCGGTGCCATAAGCCGGACTGCTCAGCTGGGAGTCGAGATCGGATGCCGGGGCCTACTGGTTCACGCCGAGACTGCAGAGGCTCGAGACTTCCATCTCCATCTCATCCCCGAACTCGAACCGTCACCGACAGACGAGCTGCACCTGGTCCTGTTGATGAAGGACATCCACAAGACCCTGAGAGGCTGAAACACAACTGTCTTCCATCGCGCGTCCAATCGCGCGACAGCCCCCAGGCTGAGAATGGGGGCTTCTTCTTGTGGGGAGTACACCAGGCAGGGTGATTGCCAGGGAGGGTGGCTTCTCTCGTGCGATTTCTGCCTCCTCGTTGGTTAGATCAGATCGGCGATCATGGTCGCAGCCCTGGCGGCTCCGTCGGTCTCCACATCCCGGTAGTCGACGGCGGTCGTGATGTGTTTGGCGATTGCCTCGGCGATGGTGTCGGGATCAGAGATGTCGTAGTCCATGTATTGGCCGGCGCCATAGCGGTCGAGACGGAAGCGGACGTGGTAGTTCTGTTCGAAGTGGTCGCGCAGCGGGAAATAGAGGAATGGTCGCTTGGCAGCTGCCAGCTCCATCGTGGTGGTGAGACCGCCTTGCACGACTCCGAGATCACAGACTGCGAGGTGCCGGTAGAGCCGATCGACATACCCCCGCACCTCGAGTCCCTCATGGTGTGGCAGGCTCTCGGGATCGATGCGAGGCCCGGCGACCGCGACCATCCTCAATTCGGGCACCAGATCCTTGGCCAGGGGATAAGCGGCAATCACCTGATTGAGCAGGTCGCTTCCTACCCCTGAGCCGCCGACGGTCACCACACCCACCTTCTCATCGGGCCGATACCCGAACTCGTCCCGCCACTCCAAGGTCTCGTCTTGGGATGGTGGTTCGAAGCCGGTGATGTACCCGGAGAACGTGAAGTTGTCTTCGGTCCAGTCGCGAATCTTCGGTAGCCCGGGCCCGAAAGTCTCGGGGATGATGTCATCGGGATTGCCGACGAAGATGGCCCGGTCCCTGATGCGGGGGAAACGGGCGATGTGCTCGATCATCTCGGCGTTGTAGTCAGCGGTCACATACGCCTCGCGGTCACCGCCCGCGGGCATGGGCAGATACCCGACGAAGTCGGTGAGCCATACGTTGTCGCTGCGCTTCAACTCCGGATTCTCGTGCCAGTAGTAATCGACGTCCCAGGCCTCGTCACCGATAACCAAGTCATACAGACCTTCTTCGACGACTTCTTGGAAGACCATGAAGTTGGCTATGAGGATCTCGTCCATGCGCCGCAGGGCCTGAAAGCAATGCAGGCTGTTGCCCGCCGACTCGGAGGCGATGTGAGCCGATTCCGACGCCAAGTACTCAGAGGCTGGATGGATGGTCTCCTTCTCGGCCGCCAGAACGGTGGTGACTGGGTGTTGTGCCAGCCATTCGATATCCAAGTCGGGCAGCAACTCCTTCAGCTCTTTCACGATGGCGACATCACGACGAGCGTGACCCAACCCGATCGGTGACGACAGGTACAGAGCTTTCCTGTTTCTGTCCATCCCACGTGTCCAGAGGTGCGGCTCCGGGGTAGAGGTGGTTAGGCCGTCGACGAAGCTCTTGATGAGAGGGTTCACCTTTCCGGGATCTCGAACGTTCGGCGCATGACCACATCCCTCCAACTCGACGAGGGTGGCTCCACTCAGCCGCGCCAGCTCCCGGCTCCCCTCAGGGTTGATGACGGCATCGGCGGTGCCATGAATGATCAGCGCCGGCTGACGCATTTCACGCCAGAACCCTGCCATGTCGTGCGCCGGCACGAGATCGGCCGTGTCCGAGGCGATCAACGTTTCTCCGTCTGTCTCGGCGGCCCAACCCACTCCATCCTCATACGGCTTGGTTGAGTGCGGGTCGCTGAATATCTGTGATGACCACCACTCGATGTACTCCTGATAGTTCGAGCGAATGAAGTGAACGTTGTCCTTGGCCCAGCCCTCGGTTGTGTCCAGCTCGTCCGTGTAGGAGTACACAGTTCGCTCAGGAAGTGGCTTGTCCAGCAGTGCCGGTGGCCCGATTGCAACAGTCCCCAGGACTCGGTCGGGATGCAGCACGTTGGCGTAGCCCGCCCACAATCCGCTCATTGAAAGGCCCACCAGCACGCCTAGCCGAGTCTCGGTGGCGTCCATGACAGCCAGCAGGTCGTCGAGATGGTGGCGCCAGCTGTAGTTCTCGCTGCCTTTCGGTCGTCCCGATCTGCCGTTGCCGCGTGGATCCCAGGTCACGACCCGAAAATGCAGTGACAGATACGGAATCTGCATCTTCCAGGAGCGAGAGTGGAAGATGCACCAGGTTGGGATCAGCACGATGGTCGGGTCGCCCGTGCCGTATACCTCGAAATAGAGGTCGAGTCCGTCACGGTCGACTGTCCCTTCGGTGTGGGGATACGTTGCCCTCATTGGGAATTCCCGTCTTCGAGGGCCCGCAGCAAGTCACCTACCTTGCGCAACGCCGATCGAGCAGGCAGTTGCTCTTCAGTGAGGCCGAGAAGTATCACGGTTTCGGCCCCCAGGAATGGGAGCCCGGCCAGAGCAGCTACCTCTTCCGGTGTGAACGGGCCGAGCCCGACGTCCCCGGCCGCATCGCTGGCCACACCGGCGAGCAACTCAAACCATTGCGCAAGGTCCTTGCGTACCTCGGCTGCAAGGTCCTCGTCCGCCCAGCCGGCAGCGGCCATTTCGTGGAGGACCCTGACGTATCCGGACTGGAGATCGTCGTCGAGGAAATCGCAAGCCATCTCCCATCGCTTCCAAAGAGGAAGGTCGGATGCGAACATGTGGCGCTGGCGTTCAAGAAGCCGCTCGTTCTCGTTACGGAGGAGTGCCAGCACCAGATCCTGTTTGGAGCCGAAGTGATAGTGGATCTGTGACAGCGGAACAGAAGCCTCGTCCGCGACCTTACGGGTGGAGAGCCGGGCGAACCCGTCCTGGATCAGCCTTGCCTTCGCTGCGGCGATGATTCTGGCTGGTGTGTCTCGAGCCACGGCGCTCAGGATTCCTCTCGGCTCTAATTCGGTCGACCGACCGACTATAGGACGGTGAGCGGATGACTGTCAAGGGTTTCTTCTGGCGGCTTGCGCAACTGTCGGTCGGCGTGCATCCGCTTTTACGCGACCAGGGGTGTATATACAGGCGGGTACCGGTT
>CAZKJJ010000310.1:0-3482 GCA_964553055.1 uncultured Acidimicrobiia bacterium | reverse complement strand
GAAGTGGTAGCAGAGCGCAGCCCGAACGTATGCCTCGCCTGCTGACAGTCGGTGCCCTGCGGCCTCGGCCTCCTCCCCCTGGTGGTGGTGAAGGGAGGCCGTCTCGGACCATGCCCCGAGCCACTCTTCCCAACGCTCGATGCGCGACGTGGTGGAGATGAAGTCGTTGTAGTCGACGCCCTGGGCGACGAACCGAGGCGCCCAGTTCGAAACAGCTGCCCGGACTCTGGCGTCAGGCACGATGCTGCCCTGAGCCTAAATCGATACCCAAGGTGGCGCCGATCTCCGGCTTCCCGCAGGCAACGACGTGTTCGCACATGTCACCCCTGACCGCAACGGGGTGATGCTCGCGGAGCGGGTGCCTTCGGGCGCCCGGTGAGGGAGGTCGAGGAGCGCTGGTCAACGGGCGGGCGGTCCCGTCGAGTCCCTGACGACCAGCGTCGGGGTGAGCTTGACGGTCTCGGCTTGACGGTCGTCTTCTCCGAGGGTGTCGATCATGAGCTGTGCCGCTCGCCATCCGATCTCGTAGTGGGGCACCCTGACCGTGGTGAGCTGGGGGTTGAGCCTGTCTGCGAACGGCATGTCGTTGTACCCGGTGACCGACATGTCAACCCCGACCTTCAGTCCATTCGGCGCAGCCGCGTCGTAGCAGCCGATGGCGATGAGATCGTTGGCAGCGACCACGGCGGTGAACGGCCTGTCACGGGCCATGAGCTCCCTGAAGGCCGAAGCGCCTGCGCCGTCTGTGAACCGGTCTGCGAAGGCCACGAGATCGGAGCCAGGCTGCACGTCATAGGCGTGCGTCCAGTGGAGGAAGCTCTGATACCGGGCGAGACCCGTCGAGACGTACTGGGGTCCTGCGATGTGGGCGATTCTGCGATGCCCCAGCTCGACCAAGTGCTCGACGACGAGCTGCATGCCGAGGTCGTCGTCTCCTGTGACGGATGAGATCGTGGGGTCGTCGGTCGCTCGGTTCACCAACACGACGGGTGTCCCCCGATTCGTGATCTCACCGATCAGAGGGTCGTTTCTCAGGGCGGTCGCCATGATCAGCCCGTCGACCTTCCTGCCGAGCATGGTCAGCACCGCGGACCGCTCCTTGTCGACGTCGTTGTCCGTGTTCGCGAGGATCAGCGTGTAGCCGGCGTCGCCCAGGTAGTCCTCTACCGCCCGGACGATCGGAGGGAACAGGGGGTTCATCAGATCGGGCAGCAGCATCCCGATCGTGAAGGTGGTGTTGGTCTTGAGCCCACGCGCCAAGGAGTTCGCCTGATAGCCGAGCTGGTCCGCCGCTTCGTGGACTCTGGTCTTCGTCTGCGGGTTGACCAGGGCCTCGGTGGCGGGATTCAAGGCGCGCGACGCCGTCGATGGGTGCACGCCTGCCTTGGCGGCTACCTCGCGGAGCGTGGGTACGCGGGTCGGCACCGCATACGATTGTAGAGGTCTGCGGTTGGGCTGGCCGCGCTACAGCCCCGCCGCTCTACCGCCCTTTGCTGCCATACGGATCGCCTCCCACACGCGTCGCGGATGCAAGGGCATGTCGAGGTCGGTCACGCCGTAGGGAGCGAGTGCGTCCAGCACCGCGTTGACAATGGCGGGAGGGGTGCCGATACATCCCGCCTCCCCTGTTCCCTTGGCGCCCAGTGGGTTGGAGGGGGCAGGACTGAAGAGCCGGTCTGTGTGGATCGGGGGGATCTCACCTGCTGAAGGGATCTTGTAGTCGACGAACGAAGCTGTGAGAGGTTGACCATCCTGATACACAACCCCCTCGAAGAGAGCCTGCCCCATGCCCTGTGCCATGGAGCCTTGGAGCTGGCCTTCGACGATCATGGGGTTCAGCAGGTTCCCGCAGTCATCGACCGCCACCAACCGCAGCAGCTTGACAGCTCCGGTCTCCATCTCGACTTCGGCGACGGCGATGTGAACCCCATACGGAAAGGTCTGCGCGCCAGGTACGAAGAACTCGTCCGATCTCAAGGAGCGTCCTCGTTCGCCCGCGTAGACGGCGACCTCGGAGAGGCTGATCCCCGAGCCTGGCACGCCTGAGACGGAGAACCCGTCGGGCCCCAACACGAGATCCGTCTGGGCGGCTTCGAGCATCTCGGCTGCTGTCTCCCGCGCCATCTCCCGCACCCGGATGGCTGTGCGCCATACGGCAGAGGCACCGACCTGGGCTGACCTGCTGGCAAACGTTCCCGTGCCTTGGGAGACGGTCGAGGTGTCGCCCGACGTGAACTCGACGTCCTGGGGCTCCACCGCGAAGACCTCGGCCACGGTCTGCGCCCAGACCGTCTCGTGACCCTGGCCCGAAGCGGTCGATCCGGTGCGGACCGCGACTCTGCCCGAGCTGAGGAGCTCCACGTCTCCGAACTCACCGGATTCGATCGCACCTCCCGCACGCTCGATGAACGCTCCGATGCCGAGCCCGATCGGGTCTTCGCCCGAGGCGAGCCTTCGCTCCTGTTCCTGTCTGACCTCCGCTTCCCCCGCGATCTCGAGCGCCCTGTCGAGGGCTGCGACGTAGTCACCGCTGTCGTACAGGGCACCCGTCCTCGTGCGATAGGGAAGCTGATCCTTCCGTATGAGGTTCCTCTGCCGCACCGCCGCCGGGTCGAGGCCTGCTGCCCTCGCGAACGCATCGACCGCACGCTCGATGGCGAAGGCCGCCTCAGGCCTTCCCGCTCCTCGGTAGGAACCGGTAGGAGCCCGGTTGGTCACCACGGTCGTCGAGCGGATCTCGAGCTGCTCGATGTCGTAGGGGCCGGTGGCCACGAGCCGTGACAGCTCGGGCACGAGAGCCCCGTTGTGGGGGTACGCACCGGTCTCCGCCAGGATCTCGATCCTGGCTTGCCGTATCCTTCCCGAAGCGTCCCCCGCCAGCTCCACCCTGTGCTTCTGGGCTCTCCCATGCGTGCCGCTCAGGAAGTGCTCTCGTCTCGTTTCGAGCCACATCACAGAAGCCCCGAGCCGGAGGGCCGCAGCCGCCACGACCACGTATTCGGGGAAGAACATCCCCTTCAGCCCGAATGCCCCACCGACGTCCGGCACGACCACCTGAACGTCCTCCATGTCGAGCATCCGCACGAGCTGATCGCGGAGTCGATGGGGTGCCTGGTGCCCGCAGGTGACACGGAGCCCCCGCGCCGTGGGCTCACACAGGATGGCCAGCCCCTCGATCGGTGAAGGGGCGAGACGCTGGTTCTCGACTTCGACGGTCACCGTGAGCTCGTGATTCGAGAGGACGGAAGGGGTCTCGAAGGCCGCGGCGACGTTGCCTCCCTCGAACAGCGGCTGTCCGTGGATCGCACCCTCGGGATCGAGGACGGGCGGGAGAGGCTCGATGTCCGGCCAGATCGCCTCGACCGTGTCAGCTGCGAGCTCGCGGCTGCTTGCGATCACCGCGGCAACAGGCTCGCCCACATATCGCACCCGCTCCTCGACCAGCGGAGGGCGTCCCATGCGCAGTCCGGTCTCGAGGAGGT
>CAZKJJ010000309.1:0-3492 GCA_964553055.1 uncultured Acidimicrobiia bacterium | reverse complement strand
GACGAGGGGGGCGACGAGGAACGCGGCCCGGGAGTGACGGAACCAACGGCGCTGCGCCCACAGGAGAACACCGACCGAGAGGAGGAGGCCGCTGACCAGGATGCCGTAGGCGTTGGTCAGGGTGCCGGCTTCCATCGCGTTGTTGAAGTCGCCGAGGGTGCCGAAGAGAAAGAAGAAGCCGAGGAAGAAGGCAACCGCGATGACAAGAGTCGTCAGGGTCTCGACGCCGAAGGCGACCGTCGCTGCACGACTCGGGGGCTCGTCGCCGCCGGCAGCGGTCGGCGTTCGCCAGCGGCGGTAGCCGAGGCCGACCATGCCGACGACCGCCGTGATCACCAACGCGGAGAAGAGCAGATAACCGGCAGGGCTGAAGAGGGCATTGCGGTACTCGGGGAGGTACCCATCCATCAGCTCGAAGAACCGCTGCTCGTAGGCATCCAGTCCGATGCCCATGGTGGCGTCGAAGGCTTCCTGGAACGATGATCCGTCCCGCATCTCGGTGAACAGGCTGCGCACGTCCGTCAGGGTGGTGCCGGGACCTTCATCGGACAGAAGGTATTCGACGGCGAGCTGGTACATCGGGTAGTCGTAGTAGAAACCCTCCATGGGGACCGTTGCCGGGCGGCCTCGCTTCAGCGAAACCGGGTTTACCGCCCCGTACTTGGCCACGAGACCGTCCAACTGCCGTGAGTCGCGGACTGCTCCTCCGGCCGTGCCGCCAACGATCGCCTCGGCGAGACCTTCGCTGAACCAGTCATCGGTTATCTCACCCGCATTGAACTCCCGGCCGCGCAGCAGAGATTCGAGGACGTGGACCAGCTCGTGGCGCAATACCGGTGCGTATTGATCGATGCCGGTGGGTCGCACCTCGTGGTCGGGCGACCACATGATCACACCCGCGTAGTAGGCCCGCATCCCCCACTCCTGGGGGTGGTAGTCCTTGTACGCATAGATGTGGATCTTCTCCTGATCGGGTGGCAACCGGAGCGTGTTCCTGTCGACCTCGAAGTCGTCGAGGAGCTCTGACCAGATCTCCTCAGCCACTTCCGCTGCTTCGCGCCGTGCCGCTGCGCTCGCACCGTCGCTGTACACGACGAATGTGTCGCTCTCGTGTGGGTTGCCGTCGTGGGGCCAGTGTTGGCGCGAATACCACGAGCCCTCGTTCACCATCGCGACAGCCGGCTCCGTCGCGGAGTCGTCCGTCGACGGCGCGCAACCCGCGGCGACCCAAACGAGGAGGACACCAGCCACGGCCACCAACGCAGATCTCATACACAGACGGAACCACCACCGGGAGCGAGCGACCAGGGACCTCTGGCCCTATGCCGAATCGCGGGGACTCAGTCGCCGAGGGCCCGCCGCACCGCCTCGGCGACCCCCTCCAGGTCGTCGCGTTCCAGGGCGAGCGCCACATTGGCCTCCAATAGCCCCACCTTGGAGCCGCAGTCGAAGCGGGATCCGGTGTGAACGATGGCGTCGAAGGGACGGCCGCCGATCAACCGGCTCATGGCGTCGGTGAGCTGGATCTCGCCGCCTGCGCCGATGTGCCCCTCCCCGAGGATCCCCATGATCCCCGGTTCGAGCACGTAGCGGCCGGCGATGGCAAACCGGGAAGGCGCCTTGTCCGGGTCGGGCTTCTCCACGAGGCCCTTCACTTCGACCCGGCGTCCTTTCACCTTCCCAGGATCGATGATCCCGTAGGCGCCGGTCTCGGACTCGTCGACCTCGATCACCGACACCACGTTGCCACCGGTCTCCTCGTGCAGCTCGATCAGCTCGGCCAGGGGAGGCCGATCTCCGCGCAGCAACTCGTCGGCGAGCAGCACCGCAAACGGGCCACCGCCGATCAGATGGCGGGCGCACCACACCGCGTGGCCGAGCCCGAGCTGGTCCATCTGACGGACGTAGGTGAGCAGGCCCGGGACCGAGCCGTCCATCAGGATGGTGGCGAGCAGGTCGTCCTTCCCCTCGTCGCGCAGGGTCCGTTCCAGCTCGCTGTCGCGGTCGAAGTGGTTCTCCACCGCGCTCTTTCCGTGGGCGGTCACGAAGACGAAGTGCTCGATTCCGGCGTCGCGGGCCTCCTCGACTGCGTACTGGATGAGCGGCTTGTCCACCACCGGCAGCATTTCCTTGGGGACGGCCTTGGTGGCGGGCAGGAAGCGGGTGCCGAGCCCGGCGACCGGGAACACCGCGCTGCGTACTCCCCCCATCAGGCCTCGACGACGGTGTCGACCAGCTTGTCGGCGTGCCCCTTGGCCTGCACGTTGTACCAGGCGCTGCTCACCGTGCCCTCCGGGTCGATGACGATGGTGGAGCGGATGATCCCTTCGTACTCCTTGCCGTAGTTCTTCTTCGTCCCCCACGCCCCGTACGCCTCGGCAACCACGTGGTCGGGGTCGGAGATCATCGGATAGGGCACGTCGTACTCGTTGCGGAACTTGGCGAGGCGGTCCGGAGCGTCCGGGCTCACTCCGGCGATCTGGTAGCCGGCATCGGCGAAGGTCTGGTAGCGCTCGGTGAAGTCGCAGGCCTGGGTGGTGCAGCCTGGTGTGAACGCCTTCGGGTAGAAGTAGAGCACGAGGCTGTTCCCAGAGAAGTCGTCGAGGGAGACCGGGTTTCCCTCGTGGTCGGTGGCTGAGAACTTGGGCGCAGGCTGTCCTGGTTCGAGTCGCATGTGGGCAGGTTACCGATCGGCCACACCTTGCAGCTCAGCTTGAGGAGATGAAGCTGAAAGGGTCGGCTTCTGCACTCGCTATGCGCAAGGGTTCGGTGTCAAGGTAGAACTGCACGAGCCGATCCGCACCGGGATCGGCCGCCATCACTGCGGCCAGGGCGTCGAGCGCCTCAACCTCCGCGGGAGAGGTTTGGTCGAAGGTCTGGCCCTTGACGAAGTCGATGGTCTCTTGTGTTGGCTCGTCGATACCGGCGAGGTCATGGTTGAGCAGGCTGTAGAAGTCCCACAGCAGCTGGGAGCGGATGTGGGACCGTCCGTCGTGGGGCTCCTCGACATACTGGTCGGGGTTGAACGACGGACTCGTGCGCATGCGCTCCCATGCCTCATGGGCGTACTCGAAGTGAGCGGTTGGCAATTGATAGCCAACGTCGATGTCGCTGTGAGCCTTCAGGAAGGTCCGGTTGGCATCAGCGATCCGCCAGGTGGCTCCGTCGGAGTGCTCGACCACCCAATGCTCGATGTGGTGGTCGGCGTCGTTCTTGGCTTTGGTGACGGCATCGACGTTCGCCCGCCAGCGATCGGGGTCGGCCTTCAGGGTCTCGCGGTCGATCCCCCGGGCGGACAGGGCTTCTCTCCAGAACGCGACGATGTGCTCCCGGTCGGTTCGTATGTTCCGGAAGTAACCGGCGCGGATCCGGGTGGCTATGCCCTTGGTGCGGAGGAGGCCGGCGAGGAAGTGTGACTCCAGCATGCACGCGCCCACCACTCGGTTTTCGGGTGCGCGAGGACCATCGAGGGTCCCCGGCTCCATCTCCTCC
>CAZKJJ010000308.1:0-3508 GCA_964553055.1 uncultured Acidimicrobiia bacterium | reverse complement strand
TCGACTGCGCGTCGCGGCCAGTCGAAGATCTGCCTTCGACTGGTTGCCGGTCCGCCAGGCGGACCGACGGATCTGCTCGTCGTTGATGATCAGCACCGCCAGAGCTGGCGACACGATCTCCAACGTCGAGACCGACCCTGCCAAGGTCTTGCCGGTTTCACTCACGACCACCTCGGCGGCGGCCAGGGGGAGTTCCGGCAGACCCAGGACACTCTTGCTGTTGCATAACCAGACGCCGTCGGTGGGCCACTCGGGCGAATACGTTGGGCGGGTGCAGTAGCCCAACTGTTGCCCAAGTGTCAGCCACAGGTCGACAGCGTCCCGATGACCGGGTGTCACGGGTACCTCGCTGTTCAGTTCTCAAGGAGCTTTGGCGTACGCTATCTCGTCGAACAGGATATGCGAATCCATACCCCACATTCGTGCGCTATGCGCTCGTGGCGCCACGTGAGGCGGACTTCGACCGCGACAGGAGCACCTTGCAAGGCCCGGGGGCAGGCTTGACCGGGCGGAGTGGAACTGCGTCCGGAGATCGCGCCCGACTCCGCAAGGGGACCGCCTAGCACTACGTGAGACTTGACGGGCGGGGAGTTTTCATCCCTGCCCGGGCGGGAGGCCGGACCGACGTCGCTACTGGCGGGCCTACCTTGGCCTCCGCGAGCAGCAAGGGGGGCGCGGACGATGCAGGAACTGAGGTGCCAGCTGTGCGGGGTCCAGTGGACACGACTGACCGTCAAGGGCGCGACGCCTAAGGCCTGCCACCTGTGCCGCTTCCATCCGGAGGCCTGCATGGAGTGCGCAGGCACCGTGCTCGTTGACATCCGGGCGCGCCCTCAGAAGGTTCGCTGTCGCCGATGCAAGGAGCAGCGTGCGGCGCTGCGTACGGACCGAGACTGCGCACGTCGTCCCGTCACGAGAGAGCTTGCGTGCAAGGCGTGCGGCAAGTCCTGGAGCTGGCAGGTCAAGCGAGGCCGAGTTCCGGATCGCTGCCCGCGGTGCCGGAAGCAGATCGCTGGCCAGCGGGGCGAGGCGCGGGACCCGTTACCCAAGGAACTCGCACTACTTGAGGCTGATCCGGAAGCCTTCACCCTCGCGCTCCGAGCGGCAGGCACGGACGCCGCTCTCGGAGCACGAGGAGGAGCGACGCGGTCGCAGGTGGCGCATGCGCGACGCCGCGCTGGAGTCGGAGCCGTCGGTCGAACAGGACCCACCACGGGCAACGACTTGTGGCGACGCGCACAGGCGTCCCCCGACCTGGTGGACCAGGCGGTCAGCTCGGCAGCGACCTTCGCTGAGGCCGCCGAGGGCCTCGGTGTTTCCGTCAAGACGCTCAGGAAGTTCCGGACCCGCCACGACCTGCACAGCCTGCCGCGGGGCAGGCCAGATGCTGGCCGCGTCGAGGCGGTCAGCTCGGCTCAGGAGCGCTGTCTCGCCGAGATGGGGGTCGACGAGCTGACCCGCGCGCTGGTCCACGCGGGGTCTGACCGCAAGTTGGCCGCGGCACTCGGGGAGAGCGAGTCGGCTGTTCGCACGGCACGCAAGCGACTGGGCGTGCCGAGCGCGCACGCGTTGAAGGCTGCCGCCACTGGATGGTCTGAGGTGATCGCGTCGGGAGCCGCCTTCGAGGCCGCGTTCGAGGCGTGCGGCTACGACGCGGCAATGGCTGACAGGTATGGGGTCTCTGCTGCCACGGTGGCCAAGTGGAGAGACTCGTTCGGCCTCCCGGCAGGCACCTACGAGGCGCCCCTCTCCTCGGCTGACACGGTTGCCGAACATGTGCCCCACCTGGTCCCACTCTGGGACGCGGAAGCCAACGACTACCCGCCGGACAGGGTCTCGCGCGGGTCCACCTACATCGCAACGTGGCTATGCCGTCGTCACCCGGGCCACAGGACGAAGCGCGCGGTCGGGTACGTCTGCCGTGCTGGCGAGGTCCTCTGCGGCACATGCCCGCCGGAGCCGGACCCCGGGCAGACCCTCGCGGACAGATACCCGGCCATCGCGAGCCAATGGCACCCGGAGCGAAACCACGGGCTGACCGCCCGACACGTCGGCCCCTTCTCGACCTACTCGGCCTGGTGGCTCTGCGACGCGGGATGCGAGTACATGGAGCCAGTGGCAGACAGGATCAAGCGGATCGGCTGCGCGGAATGCGGTCGCTCGCTCGTGGCCGACGACACTCCACTGTCGGAGGTGATCGACTCCCTCGCGGTGAGCTGGCATCCCACCAAGAACGGCTGCGCCCCTTCGGACGTTCACGTCTCCAGCACGGCTATAGCTTGGTGGATGTGCCCCGAAGGCCATGAGACCGAAGCCGTTATCAGGACGAAGGTTGCTGGCCACGGGTGTCCGGGCTGCACTACGGCGCATACCTCCCAGGTGGAGGCCGCGGTAGCCGAGGGACTCCAGCGGACGCTCGACCGTGAGGTCGCGCGAAGCGTCTCCATTACCGACCGCGGCGGACAGGTCTGGGCCGTCGACATGGCGGTGACCGGTACGAACGTGCTCGTGGAGTACGACGGGCCGCACTACCACGGCAGCGCGGCCTCCAGGGAGCGAGACGTCCGCAAGACTCTGCGTCTGACCGAGGCCGGCCACCTCGTCGTGCGGATCCGCCCACGCCCCCTGGCTGCGATCAGCCCTCATGACGTGACCGACGTCCCACAGCCGAATGGCCCTCGTGACCGAGTTTCCCTCGATGCCATCGTCACCGCGGCGTTCGACCGCATTGCGGCGCTTCTGACCTGAGGTCTGGGGCGGTTGCCCGCACTCACATGACCTCGCACGGGGTTGCTCCTGTCGTTCACACAGGACAGCCCAATATCATCCCCGCAGAGTAGCTGCCCGACCGCACCGCCAGTCCTTCACAGGCTTTCGGTCACTCTGCGCGCCCTCTCCACTCCCTTGAGGGGAACCGGCCTTCGTTCTCCTGCATCTTCGCCTTGATGGCTTCGGTGAGATCAACGTCGAGCACGTCGGCCAATCGGACTAGGTAGATCCCGACGTCCGCCAGTTCGCTCCGCAGGCGGTCTCGCCGAGCGGGGTCGAAGGCATCGACATCGTCTGGTTGCCACTGCAACTCAGCGGCAAGTTCCCCCACCTCGCCCACAAGTGCCATCAGCAGGTTCTTCGGGCTGTGAAACTTCTCCCAGTCGCGAGCCCGTGCGAAGTCGGCGATGAGTCGGCGCAGTTCTTCCATGCTCGCACGCTAGAGGAACAGTCCGTCTTCGTTGTCGGGCAGCGTCGTGACCAGGTTGTAGCGGGTGGGCTGCGCGCGTCCGGTGGGGTCGAAGCTCTCCCATCGGCTAACGACGCCCCCTGATGCTGGTGGCGGCACGACGGTTCGATCGAGTGTGATGTCGCTGACGATGACCAAGTCGCAGCGGTCGCACTCCGCAGCTCCGTTGGGCAGTGCCACGCGACTGCTGCAACCTGCGCCGCTAGAAACGTCAACGGCGTGATGAACCTCGTTCCGTGTGAGCTCCACCGCGCTCCCTGCACTCGTCGT
>CAZKJJ010000307.1:0-3519 GCA_964553055.1 uncultured Acidimicrobiia bacterium | reverse complement strand
GAACGCCGACGACATCGACCTCGAAGTGCAGGTTCTGTCCGGCGAGCGGATGATTGCCGTCCAGTTTCACGCTGTCATCGGCCACTTCCTGGACCGTGAAGAGGCGCATGCCCGCGGAGGTCTCGGCCGAAAAGCGGGTGGGCGAGCTGAAGCGGATCCCCGAGGAGTATCAGGTTCCGCGCGGCTCTGGAGGAGGCCAGGACGTCGGCGAGAGAGAGCTGTCCGGCCTCATCTACGACGAGGACATCCACTTTGCCCTCGAACTCCTCGCGGGACCAGAGCCAGCTCGTCCCACCGAGGATGTCGATCTCGCCGTCGTCGAGCGCCTCGAGCGCTTCTGGGTTCCCCGTGTAGTGCCGATCGGTGTCGGCGACGTACCGGCTGAGCACGTCCCCCTTCTTGGCGCGCTGCCCAAGGCGCGGCCGCCACTCGGAGAAGTGGTCGCCGACCTCGTCTAGCAGGTTGGCGATGACGGCATGCGACATCGCCGTGATGCCGACCTTGTTGCCAGCTGCAACGAGCGCTGCGATCTGGTTCGCTCCGGTATGCGTCTTCCCCGTCCCTGGTGGTCCCTGGATCGGAAGGCAGGAGTTGTCCAGCGCGAGCGCCAGATCGCACGCCGTCCGCAGGCCGTCGGCTCCCTCGACGGCCAGCGGTCCCTCGTCACGGCCTACCCCGGGTCGTCTGCGCAGGAGGAGATCGAAGGCCGGATCTCGGGGCCAGTCATCCTCTCCCAGATCCAGTACCCGTCGAGCGAGCCATCGCAGACTCTCCTCCTGAGCATCCGTGTAGTAGGGCTTGTTCGGCTCGATGAGAGCGGTGGGATGCGGCTTCTCTTGAGCGGCAGGACCCCGCTTCAGAGTCAGCGTCCCGGCGAGCTCGTCAACCTCCCAGACGATGAACTGGGTCCCGAGGATGGGGTCTTCAACCGTGTCTCCCACATCGAAGCTATGTTCCTGCTCCGGGAACGAGTAGAGGCTCAGCACCGACTTCTTCTCCGGTCCCAGCTCCCGCACATGGTTCAGCCCGGCGATCGCTTCTCGCTCCTCAAGCAGCTCCTCGTCGTTCAGTTCCTTGAGGTGGAAATAGCGCCACCAGCGCGGCTTCGCCTCTCGCCGGTGGAAGAGAAGAAGCTCGGCCAGGAGCGCCCGGGCTCGCTGCTCCTCGGTCCACTCGCTCTCGTCGTCCGGGAGGTGCTGAGTCAGCTTCTCGCGGAGCTCCTTCGTCTCGGGCGGGGTCCAGTCCTCCTCCTCCTCCGGCGGCTGCGGTCGCGGCACTTCATGACCGAGACGCTTGGCCAGGTCCACACGCCGCTCCTCGAGCCAGTCTCGGAGGGCGAGGGCCGCGCGACAGTCGTCCTCGTTGTAGCCCTCGACGATCGCTCGCGTCTCCGTGTCCGCCTCGGCCGTCTTGTCATCGAGAGCCATGTCTAACTCGACGATGCGGCGGTTGAGCTCCTCGAGGTCCACCTCGCGCTCATACCCGAAGAAGGGCTCCAGGCGCTTGAGCGAGTAGCTCTCGACCGAGGCCCGAACCCCCTGCCGAACCACTCGATAGAGGTCCACGAACACGGAGCGGCGGAGCAGGTGGTCCACCTCCTCCTCCTTGGTGCCGAAGCGCCCCATGAGCCCGCGGAGCACGTCCTCGCGGGCCATGTGGAGTTCCGAGAGGTGCTCGACGGTGGTCGGCTCGTAGTGATTGTAGTGATAGACGTGGGCCGCGGGGTACCGCTGGAGGTGGCCGGCGAGAAAGCCCATGAGCTCCTGGAACGCTCGCTTCTCTCCCTTGCGGTCGAAGGCCCACCAGGATCGGTAGGGGGTGCCCGGCCGGCTCGTGTCCACGATCCCGAATAGGAACTGGAGACCGAACTCCTTGCCGTCCTCGGAGTAGAACCGCGAGCCCTCGATGTCGAAGAAGAGATCACCGTCCGCGGGCTCGGGAAGGGCGAGGAGGCCGCGGTTGGGGACGAGCTCGCCCTCCTCACGCTCGGGTTCCACCAGGTCCCAGCGCGGCTCGCCGGCGTCCTCGCCCTCGACCTGGATCCGGGCCTGCGCGTGGACTCTGGCCATGCCCTCACGGGTCACGCCGTCGAGCTTCGGAAGCTCCTCGAGGGCTGCGAGGCCTCGGCGGGTTGCTATGCCCTCGGCCTTGAGCGCCTTTCGCTGGCGGGCCGTGATGCCGGCGATCAGGGAGAGATCGTCATCTTCGCGGCGGCGATCGCGGCACACCAGACGCCAGCGGCAGATGGCGCAGTGCTCCACGGGATCGGGGTAGGGATCCTCAACGGGGAACACCGGTTCTTCCGCCATGAACTCATGGAACATGGCGTCGATCTGGCGCTCGTAGGCTGCGAAGTCTTTCACCCGAAACGTGGCGAGCTCGCCATGGCCGAGCGCGAGGTGCAGTCGATCCGGCTGGGCTCCCGTCGTCTCCGCCAGGAGTCGGGAGTAGAAAGTGGCCTGGAGGACCGCTCTGGCCTTCGCGGTTCGAGCGAGCTTCGCGTCCACCACCTCGTATCCATCCCTATCGCTTCCCAGCAGCTCCGCGCGGATGAGGAAGTCCGGGTACCCGAGGCGATCTTCCACCTGGAGGGCGGCCTGGTAGATCACTTCGGCCCCGTCGGCGAGTGCAGACTTCGTCTCCGCGAGGGCCGCCTCGAAGTCTGCGAAGGGGTTGGTTATCTCCGTGATCGACCATCCCCCGTCGCGGAACTCCTCAAGGACCCGGGCCTCGTGCTCCTCACCCCGCTTGACGAGAGACTCAAACCCGATGTCCTTGACGTGGGGTCTCTCTGTGAGCTCGTGGGCGGCCGCCAGCTCCAGCTTCGTCAGGTGTCGGCACGCGAGGTAGTTCGAGAAGTCAGACGCGGAGAAACGCATTCGGCCGTCCTCGAGTCGCAAGGTCAGGCCCCTCCCGTGGAGCGGTCCAGCGTCTCCTCTGCCTGTGCAACGAGCCTACGTGCCGCTCGGCGTGCTTGCCGTGTGAGCTCGTCCGGTGGGGCCGTCATGTTGATCCCCATGACTTCCAGGCGGACGCCCGCGTTGTGCACGACGTGTTCCTCGGGTTCTCTGTCGTCGGCGTAGATGAGCAGGCCCCTGGGCAATCCGAGCCCTGAGCAGTAGGCCAGCAGTTGGTAGAGGTCGGCTCGAGGCCAGTCCTGAATCTCCAACTCCTTGTACTTGGCATCGCCCACGGCGAGATCCGCGCCGTCCCGATGGAGCACGAGGTCCGGTCGCATCCGGATGCCCGGAGCGAGCCATCGTGGCGCTTGAGGTACCAACTCCCAGCCGGCCCGCTCCGCTTCCTCGGCCGCGATCCGCGTGATGAACCGCTCGAAGAGGGCGTTCATGTCCACGATGAAGGAGCTTCCTACGGTGCCGCCCTCTCTGTCGAGAAGGGTCTCGTGACGAAGGATGAGTTCAGCGAGTCTCCCGGCCCCCACCCAGTGCTCCCTCAGCCGGTCGAACTCGAGGGTTGGGACAAGCAGGGGCGCGTACTCTACGTCCGACACGTCTGCGA
>CAZKJJ010000306.1:0-3527 GCA_964553055.1 uncultured Acidimicrobiia bacterium | reverse complement strand
ATGGGACACCAACAGAGCCCCGTTGTCGATCGTCTCGACTGCAGCGAGGTCCTCGATCCGCCGTTCGATGCCGTCTGCGATCTCGTGCAGGTACGCAGCGCGTTCCTGCCGGCTGGTCGCAGCCCACCCGGGGAAAGCCTCCTGTGCGGCGGCGACGGCGCTTTCCGCGTCAACGGCTGTTCCTCGAGCCAGCGAACCGATCTCGGATTCGTCGATGGGCGACAGGTCGACGAACGTGGCAGCGGAGTCGACCCGCTCGCCCCCGATCCAATGACCGAGGGCCACCTCGACACCTGCGATGGTCGCGGTCCGTGCCATGGACAACCTTCCGGCTTACGACAGGGCCGGCTCGCGGAGCCTACCGGTGCCTCCCATCCTGTTTCGACCGTCAGGTCGGATAGACGTCTCCGTCGTGCTCGTTGACCTGGATCCTGAGTCCGTCCGGGTCTTCCACGACCATCGATCGCCCGAACGCCTCGTCTTGGACTCCTCTGGCTACCTCGATCCCCGCCAGGCGAAGGTCCTCGATGACGGCCTCCAGGCTCTTCGTTGCCAAGAGAGCCAACTCGACGCGGAGTTCCCCAGCTGGGAGAGACTCGGCGACGTGCAGGGCGAGGCTGGTCCCACTGACGTTGAGCTCCGTCCAGTACGGCGACCGGCTGATGATCGACACCTCGGGGAGCAGCCCCTGATAGAAGGCCACCGACCGGTCCATGTCGGTCACATAGACGATGGGCATCAGTTTCATCGCTCGCTCTCCTCTCGACGGGCCAGAGCTTCCTCGAGGGCTTCCTCGACGAATTGTGACAACGACTGCTCGCTGTCGATCACCGCATGCTTGACGCGTTTCACCAGCTCATGGGGAAGGTAGACGTTGAACTGCTTTCGCTCGGCTGTCCGCTCCTGAGACATAGGATACTAGTATACTACTACATCTCTGCGTTGCTGCGTCCGTAGACTCTCCGCCATGAGACACGCCAGGCTTCAAACGCTCGCGGTCCACGCCGGAGAGGATCCGGACCCCGTCACAGGAGCGGCAGCGCCCAACCTCGTCATGTCGACCACGTTCGTCGTCGACGAGCCGGTCCCGTTCTCCGCCCTGGATCAGAAAGGGGAGACCCCGTTCTTCTACACCAGATGGGACAACCCGACGGTGAGGCAGCTCTCCACCAAGCTCGCCGCCCTGGAGGGTGCCGAAGCAGGTGAGGTGTTCGCGTCTGGGATGGCCGCCACGGCAGCGCTCATGCTCGGCACGCTGAGCACAGGGGATCATCTCGTGCTCTCCGACACGCTCTACGCGGGGATAGCGGAGCTGGTTCGCCACACCCTGAGCCGTCTGGGCATCTCAGCCACGTTCGTCGACAGCTCGAACGTCGAGTCGCTGAACGATGCGATGCATCCGAACACTCGGCTCGTGTGGGTCGAGACGCCCGCCAACCCGATCCTCAGGCTCACCGACATTCGAGCAGTCGCAGACGTCGCCCACACCCATGGCGCGGAGCTGGCAGTCGACTCGACCTTCGCCACCCCGGTCGCCACCAGGCCAATCGAGCTTGGCGCCGACTACGTCGTCCATTCCCTCACCAAGTACATCGGCGGGCACGGCGATGCATTGGGTGGTGCAGTCCTGGGCAGGGAGGAGCCGCTCAGGAAGCTCAACACGGAGGCAACCATCCACTACGGCGGTGCCCTCAGTCCCTTCAACGCCTGGCTCATCATGCGGGGTACAGCCACGCTGCCCCTCCGCATGAGGGCGCACGAGGCAGGCGCCTTTGCCCTCGCCCACTGGCTCGAGGCACATCCCGCCGTCTCGCGCGTCGTGTACCCAGGACTCGAGTCGCATCCACAGCACGATCTGGCTCGTCGCCAGATGGAGAGCTTCTCGGGGATGCTCACGTTTCAGCTCAGCAAGGGGGCTGAGGAGGTGGCCGAGAGGATGCGCAAGGGGCTGGGCGTGTTCCACTATGCGGTCTCTCTTGGCCATCACAGGTCGCTCATCTACTGGCTGGGGACCGAGGACCTGATGGCCAGCTCGTATCACCTCACAGGCAGGCAGCTCGCGTCCTACCGATCGATGGCAGGTGATGGCATCTTTCGCACATCGGTGGGGCTCGAGGACCCTGCCGACCTCATCGAGGACTTGGAGCCGTTGCTCGGCTGATCAGACGTCTGGTATCACTGCGATGCCCACCAGCTCGACCAGAGCAGCGGGATCGAAGAGTCCCCTCACCTCGAAGAGGGCGATCGCGGGGTAGTGATCGCCGAAGTGGCGCCGGTAGGCAGGGCCGATCGCGCCGAGCGCCTGGCGGTAGCCAAAGGCATCGGTCACGTAGATGTGAAGCGACACGAGATGAGAAGGAAGGGCTCCTGCCGCGCGGAGGGCGGTCACCACGTTCCTCGAAGCGATGTCGAACTGCTCGGCGACATCAGCGCCGCCGATGGAGCCGTCAGGAAGCTGGGCGGCCTGACCGGCCAGGAACACCAACCGCCCCTCTGCAGGGATCACGACGTGGGAGAACCCGCGAGGCGATGTGAGATCTTCTGGATTGAGAATCGTGTGAGGTGATGTCATCTCCCCTTCCAATCAGGAGTCCTGCCCTCCTGGAACGCGGCGAAGAACTGCTTGTGGTCCTCGGTCGTCATCAGGAGCGCCTGCATCGATGCTTCCAACTCCAAGGACCCTGCCAGGTCCATGTCCTGTTCCTTCGCGATCAGCGACTTCGTGGCGCCGAACGCCAACGCGGGGCCAGCCGCCAGCCGAAGGGCGATCTCCGCCACCCGGCCAGCCAGGTCGTCGTCTTCGACCACGTGCGAGGCCAGCCCGATCTCGACGGCGCGGTCTGCTCCGACCTCCTCGCCGAACAGCAGCAGCTCAGTGGCCATTCCGAGGCCAACCGTACGAGGAAGCAGGTAGGCAGACCCCATGTCTGCTCCCGCCAAGCCGACTTGGGTTAACAAGAATCGGAACGAAGCCGACCTGGCCAGGACTCGCACGTCAGACGCCAGGGCGATCACGGCGCCCGCCCCTGCCGCCACGCCGTTCACCGCGGCGATGATTGGCTTGGGTAGGGCTCGCATCTTCTGGACGACGGAGCCCGTCATCCTGGTGAAGTCGAGGAGGTCGCGCGTGTCCATCTCGACGAGAGCGCCGATGATCTCGCTGATGTCGCCACCCGAGCAGAACCCGCGGCCGCGGCCGGTGATGACCACCACTCGCACCTCGCTCCTGTGCTCCAGCTCCTCCAGGAGGTCGCGCAGATCGGCGTAGACGTCGAACGTGAGCGCATTGAGGCGATCAGGGCGGTCGAATGTGATCGTGGCGACGCCTCGTTCGGTTCGGAACTCGAAGTGCTCCCAACCCGAGGTGAAGGGAGCCGATGCCCTGTGAGGACTCATCGCCGTGCCTCCTGAGCGCCCACCTGCCAGACGAGCTGGGTCACAGCCCCTCCGAGTGGATGAGTGGGCGGTCGTAGGTCCTGGGAGTCAGGATGCAGAGATCAGCGCGGCCTGCTGCCAGGACAGTGTCG
>CAZKJJ010000305.1:0-3532 GCA_964553055.1 uncultured Acidimicrobiia bacterium | reverse complement strand
GACGGCACCCACCTCTACCCCGACAGCCTCGTCGGCACCGACTCGCACACGACGATGATCAACGGGCTTGGCGTGGTCGGCTGGGGCGTCGGTGGCATCGAAGCCGAGGCGGTGATGGTTGGGCAGCCGATCCACATGCTCCTTCCCGAGGTGGTCGGCTTTCGTCTCACAGGGCGCCTCGCCGAGGGCGCCACCGCCACCGACCTCGTGCTCCGGGTCACCCAGATGCTGCGGGAGTTCGGCGTGGTCGGACGGTTCGTCGAGTTCTACGGCCCCGGCCTCACCGACATGCCTGTGGCCAACCGGGCCACCATCGCCAACATGGCTCCGGAGTACGGCGCCACCATGGGGTTCTTCCCCGTCGATTCCCAGACCGTGGAATACCTGACGTTGACGGGCAGGTCAGTCGAGCTGGCCGAGACAGTCGAGATGTACTACCGAGCCCAGGGCCTGTGGAGAGAGGACAGCCGCGAGGTCGTCTACTCGGACCACCTCGAGCTCGACCTAGGAACGGTGGAGCCCTCGCTCGCCGGGCCCAAGAGGCCTCAGGACAGGGTCGACCTGAGCGCCGTCAAGTCTTCGTGGCGCTCAGAGCTCGTCAACACGTTCGGCAAGTCGGCAGGTACCAGACAGAGCACCGTGCTCACGTGGGAGGACGAAGGAGGCCCTGCCATCTCAGAGGATCCGGACGGGAACGGGGTGGCCGTTGCCTATGCGGGCGAGACGTTCGATCTCGACCACGGACACGTCGTGATCGCCGCGATCACGTCCTGCACGAACACGTCGAACCCTGACGTCATGGTGGCCGCAGGACTGGTGGCGAGGAATGCACGCAGAAGGGGCCTGACCAGGAAGCCTTGGGTCAAGACCTCCCTGGCTCCAGGCTCCAAGGTCGTCACCGAGTACCTGACCAGGGCGGGTCTGCTCGACGACCTGGAGGCAGCAGGCTTCTACCTGGTCGGCTATGGATGCACGACATGCATCGGGAACTCTGGTCCGCTCCCGGAGCCCATCCACGACGCCGTCGCCGACAACGATCTCGTGGTTGCCTCCGTACTCTCGGGCAACCGGAACTTCGAGGGCAGGATCTCGCCCGATTGCAGGGCCAACTACCTCGCCTCACCACCGCTGGTGGTCGCATACGCGATCGCAGGCACCGTCGACATCGACCTCACCAGGGAGCCGATAGGCCGAGACCAGCAGGGCAACGACGTGTTTCTCAGGGACCTATGGCCTTCACAGTCGGAGATCGCCGAGATCGTCGGCTCGTCGATCTCGAGGGAGCAGTTCGTGGAGCAGTACGCCACCGTCTTCGAAGGCTCTGACACCTGGAAGGCGATCGCAACCGAAGGCGAGGCGCTGTACCCGTGGAACCCGGACAGCACGTACGTCAGGGAGCCTCCGTTCTTCGGTGGCCTCACCGCTGAGCAGGCTCCGATCGAGCCAGTCCTGGGAGCCAGGGTCCTCGTCAAGGTCGGCGACTCCGTCACCACCGACCACATCTCCCCCGCAGGGACGATCGCACCCGACTCACCAGCGGGGCGGTACCTGATCGCTCGGGGGGTCGAGCCCGCCATGTTCAACAGCTACGGATCGCGGCGGGGCAACGACGAGGTGATGACGAGAGGAACCTTCGCCAACATCAGGATCCGTAACCAGCTGGCTCCGGGCACGGAAGGAGGCTGGACGAAGGACTTCACAACGGGTGACGTGAAGACGATCTACGACGCCAGCCTGTCCTATCAGGACCAGGGGATCCCCCTGATCGTTCTGGCAGGAAAGGACTACGGGATGGGAAGCAGCCGTGACTGGGCCGCCAAGGGGCCTGCCCTCTTGGGGGTACGGGCCGTCATTTCGGAGAGCTTCGAGCGGATCCACCGCTCCAACCTCGTCATGATGGGCATCCTGCCTCTCACGTTTCCGCAGGGCTACGAGTCGCTCGGCCTCGATGGGACCGAGATCTACGACATCGCAGTCGGAGACGACCTCACTCCTGGCCAGGAGGTCCCTGTGACAGCCACCAGAGAGGACGGGACGCAGCTCGCCTTCGAAGCGACGTGTCGATGCGACACACCCATCGAGATCGAGTATCTCCGCCACGGTGGGATCCTCCCGATGGTGCTCAGGGAGATGGCCGGGAGCTGAGAAGCCCTCTACCGGTACGCTTCGGGGGTGCGTGACCCGCTGATCTGGATCGACCTCGAGATGACAGGACTCGATCCCGATCGGGACGTGATCCTCGAGATCGCGGTCGTGCTCACGGACGGACAGCTTCGTGAGGTCGTCGCGGGCCCCGACCTCGTGGTCCACGCGGACGAGGCGGCGCTGGCGGCGATGGTTCCCGTCGTGGCCGAGATGCACCGCCAGTCCGGACTCACCGAGGCCTCGCGGGCGTCTCGGGTCGAGGTCTCGGAAGCCGAACACGCCGTGCTCGGGTTCGTCAAGGATCACGTCCAATCCCAAACAGCTCCCCTCGCCGGCAACAGCGTCCACGTCGATCGGACATTCCTCAAGCGTCAGATGCCCGAACTGGAGGCCCATCTCCACTACCGCAACGTCGATGTCTCCACCGTCAAGGAGCTCGTCCGTCGCTGGGCTCCGAAGGCGTACGAGGCCCGTCCTGAGAAAGAAGGATCACACAGGGCCCTCGAAGACATCCTCGAGTCGATCGAGGAGCTCCGCGCCTACCGGGACCTCGTCTTCCTGCGAGATTCCGAGCCGTCCCAGTAGACGTCTCCCCTGCCCGGTCGGCAACGAACTCTTGCGTTCCCTCGATCAGCTCAGCCTTCAGTCTTCCGCCGCTCCCTTCGTTGAGCAGGCTTCGGCCCTGGTGAGCTCCACCGCGATCGGACCACCCACCACGCCTCAAGACCTGACACCGGGCGCCTGACCGAGGGGGGCGGCCGCAGCCGCGGTAGCCTCCTGACCTCGGCCGAGGGAGCCCGTGGAGTTCTCGTTGATGACCGAGCCGCAGCTCGGAGGCACCTACGAGCAGCTGCTCGAAGCCGCCAGGCTGGCAGAGAGCCTGGGTCTTGCGTCCTTCGCCAGATCGGATCACTACTACTCGGGCAGGGACCCGGTACCGGCGGCAACCGATGCCTTCGCCACCCTGGGGGGACTGGCGCGGGAGACCGACACGATCAGGCTCTGCGTGCTGGTGACGCCCATCACGTTCCGGCATCCTGCGGTCGTCGCCAAAGCCGCCGCGTCCCTGGACGAGATGTCCGGTGGAAGGCTCGATTTGGGTGTGGGGACGGGCTGGATGGACGTCGAGCACGAGGCGTTCGGCCTTCCGTTCCCGCCGTGGCAGGAGCGGTTCGAGCGCCTGGACGAGGCCCTCCAGTACCTCAAGGCGGCGTTCACGCCAGGGAAGGCGACGTTTCATGGCGAGCACTACCGTCTGGAAGCCCACGTCCTGCCGACGCCTACGGGGATTCCCCTCATCGTGGGGGGCTCGGGAGCGCACAAGACCCCCTATCTGGCAGGTACCTACGGGGACGAGTACAACCACTTCATCACCACCCCCGGTCAG
>CAZKJJ010000304.1:0-3537 GCA_964553055.1 uncultured Acidimicrobiia bacterium | reverse complement strand
AGAACCTTACAGACGTCCGGCGTTCTGTGCTCAACGTTGAGAAGGCGTACGTGCTGGCGACAATGAGGTCCCACGCACCCGATAGCTGTCCGCTCGCGGCAGGTATGCAGGGAACGTCCTTGGTCGAGCCGTCAGCGCTCGAATCCGCGGCGATCGAATTACACGACATCCCCTGGCTTGGTAACATCTGGGGCGGCCTTGGCCAGCAATACCTTGGCGTCCTTGAGAGGACTGGCCTCCTTCAAAGAGAGGACGGTGTCCCACTTGTCACAGACCTTGGCGCAGACGTCTGCGCGACGGCGGATGCTGTGCTCGGGCAGACCCCGCTTCGAACTGCGGCTGCTAGCGGACACCTCTCAGCCAGCGAGCTTGCCGAAATAGCAGAGGTTTGCTGCCCATGTCGGATCCCCGATCACCTCAGTGGCACGGCGGCCGTGGTTGAGGATACTTGGGAGCGCGTCAACGCGGACGAGCCCGGGGGAAACAGTCAGAAGAACCTCCTCGACTTGCTGCGATTCCTCGATGGCGTCGCTGAAGAGCACGCGACCACCGTCACCGACGCCGCTCTTCGCGGGGTGATTTACTCCGGCGTCTGGCGTCACGGCCGTGGCGCCCTACAGCTGACTTTTCCAGGCCGGCAGGAGGCGGTTAGGCAGACACTACGAATGGTCCAAGCCAGCCACTACGCTGCTCACGCCTTCGAGGCGGCCTTTCGAGGCGCGCTTCTCGCCGTTCGCGATGGCGAATGGGGCGATCCTAGATTAGTGGACAGCTGCCTCGAGTTGCTGAGTGACAACGGCATGAAGCTAACGGCCGGTGAGGGCGTCACCAGTCTCTGGTCGACACAGGATCTGCCTCTGCCGGGGGCGCCCCAGTCCGAGGAGGTCGTCGACGGCAGGGCTCTCTCGGCTTCGTCGCCGCATGAATGTATTGGCTACGCGTTCTTGCTTCTGATCTTGCTTCTCCGGAGATTTCACCGTGTCAGGGCCAGGCCACCCGGTGAGGGTGGCGCGGAGGAGATCGCGTGGGCAGCACTTCGGTATCAGTCCCATCGAGCACGGGACGATCTGAGCTTCGTCCATCTGTATGAAAGATGGCGTGGTCTCACCGTCCAGGATGCGATGCAGGATCTGGCCGAAGGGCTGGCGCTTCTGCGGCACCGCCAGTACGTGGTCGAACGAGGCGTGCCGAGTCTCTGGATCTCCTACGGTGGACCTGATCCGGCCGAGTCGTTTCGGTTCAGGCTCGATTACGACCGCGCGACGGCGAACCGACCATCCTGGCGCGTTGGGAATATCGTCTGGATGATGAAAGGCATCGGCCACTGGAAGTCACGTGTCGAGTACCTGGCGGAAGGCGGGGAAGACGAGGCCACTTCGCTAGAGGAAGAAGACATTGAAGCGTGACTTCAGGGATCACTTTCGGACGTCGTTCGAGTGCGAACACACGCTTCTCTGCTCGTTCAATGTCGATGCCCCAACGCTGGACGTTCGGCTCCACGAGATAGTCAGGGCCGAGATGCCGCTGGTCCTCATGGACGCTGCCCAGTTCGACAGCACAGCCCGGGCACTCCGTTTCGCGGGCCAGCGTTATCGGCTAGAGCGTGCCGAACCCCACGGCGGCCGCTTCCACCCCAAAGTGGCGATACTTGTTGGTGAGGGGCGATGGCAGCTGGCCGTGGGCTCAGCCAACCTGACGCTAAACGGGATGGCACAGAACGCCGAACTGGTCGGCAGTGCCTCCGGCAGTCTCCCCCCAAACGACAGCTCGGTGATCGGCGGGTTAGTCGGATTTCTGGAGCACCTTCGAGACCGCTCTGCGCCTCCGCGAGCCAGGGAGTCTATCGATGCGATAGTAGCGAGCCTCTCGACCGAATCCGATCCACTCGAGGGTCCGGAGTTCGTCCACAGCTACGAATCTAGCATCGTGGACCAGTTCATCGAGGGCATCGGCGAAGGACCTGTGCGAATCCTGACGATACTCAGCCCGTACTGGGATGATGAGTTGGAGGCGGCCAGAACCCTCGCGGAGCGACTGGGCCCAGAGCAGCTGGTGTTGTTGGCGGCGCCCGACGGCGGACTTCCGGCCGATCGACGCGGATTGGAATCGCTGGGTTGCCGGGTGCGCACCGGGTTACTGAAGGCCATTGGTGTTACAGGTGGCATGCGTGCCGTCCATGCCAAGGCGATATGGGCGGAGTGCGACGGTTGCGACGTCCTCTTCTACGGGAGCGCCAACTGCACACGCGCCGGGCTGCTCCTGTCGGTCTCGAATGGGGGCAACAGGGGAGGCTGGCGATTGCATCCTGGACCCCGATGCCGGAATCTCGGTGGAATGGCTTGACGTCTCCACCGTCCCGGTCGCCAGTCGCGATGAAGAGGCCGAAGCTCCGGGCGGCTCCACAGAACTACTCTCGGTGCAGGATGCGTTCCTTGATGGCGAGCACATCACCGTTCAGTGGAGTGCACCGCCCAACTTAGACGTCGTTGCCGTGGTAGAACGAGAAGCCCATCGAAAGGCGACCCACGGCGGAAAGGGTCCAGGGACAGCCGCAGTCCCCGTGCCGGCCGGAAAGGGTACGGCACTGGCTCACGTGGAAACGCTGGACGGCTCGCTTCGCTCGTCTAGCGCGGTCGTCCTCGCTCCGCAAGGTATCCCATCAGGCCCTCCCGGGGTCAGCGAAGCCGACTACAGGGAGGCCCTCGCTGAAGGTGGAGCCTCAGGCCTGGGAAGACTCTTCGACCTGGCCTTTCGAGTGGGCGAAGTACAGGAGTCCTGGCTCTATGATCTGCTCGCCTTCTGTGACATCTCGTTGTTCTTCCGGCCCAGGGGAGAAACCCTGACACGTGGCATCGGCTCCGCGACCTCTCAAGTACCTCTGTTCGGGTACGCCACTGGATCACCGGAATTGGTCGCGCGGGCCGTGAACCTCTCAGCCAGTGGTTCGGAACCAGAGGTGATGGACGACATCATTGAGGGTTTCCTGGAGCGTGAGAGCAGGAGAGTAGAGACTCTGCGCAAGAAGAGAGATCGGCCGTCAGTCGAGTCAGCCTGCTCACGACTGCTGATAATCCTCATATACAGATGCCTCCGGGCTGAGTCTCGCTCGGCTGCGGCCAGCAAAGGGATCAGGCGACTCCACAATCTGCGAAGGTGCTGGACGGATAGCTGGAGGATCAGCGAGCTCATCAGAGGGCTTGAGGATCTGGCGCGTATCACCCCATCAGAGATCAGTGGGGCGACTTCTGCGGGGCCTTCCCGCCTCGCGGTCGCCGCGTCCGAGGCTGGTCGTGCGATGGCCGGCGATACACTCGAGCGCCTGAGCGCACCCTCAGGCGAACACATCTCCAAGTTGAAAGGGTCACCCGTAACCCTCGAGCGTGCGGTCGTGGGGCCCTATGGCGATTGGGTAGGCTGGTACGATTCGGCGTCTCAGAGGATATGGAGTTGACTTGTCCTGCCCTCGGGAGTATGACAGGGCGCCGACCGGTGCCCGCGGCCTATCATGACGGCCACGGTCTCGACCCGTCACCAGTT
>CAZKJJ010000303.1:0-3541 GCA_964553055.1 uncultured Acidimicrobiia bacterium | reverse complement strand
CATCTTCGGCGGTATCACCAGATGCGACCTGGTAGCGCGCGGGATCCTCGATGCGGTCTCTCAGATGGACCTGCCATGGCCCATGGTGGTGAGGTTGGACGGGACGAACGCGGAGGAGGGCCGCGCCTTGCTCGGCTCCTCAGCGCCGCCAGGAGTGGTAGCGGCTCCCACCATGCGGGACGCCGCGGAGCAGGCCGTGGCGCTCGCCGAGAAAGGCATGTACTGATGGCGATTCTCGTCGACCGTGATACCAGGGTGGTGGTCCAGGGCCTGACGGGTAGGGAGGGCAGGTACCACGCCCTCCGCAACCAGGCCTATGGGACAAAGATCGTGGCAGGGACCAGGCCTGGCAAGGGGGGCACGGACGTCGAGGGCATACCCATCTTCGACTCCGTCGCGCAGGCAGTCGCGGAGGCGGAAGCCAACACGGCGATGGTGTTCGTTCCGCCCGCGGCCGCAGCAGACGCCATCCTGGAGGCGGGAGCCTCGGGGGTGGCGCTGATCGTCACCATCACCGAGAACATCCCCGCTCAGGACGAGGCAAAGGTGTTCAACTACCTGAGACAGACCTCAGCGTCCCTTTTGGTGGGCCCCAACTGCCCTGGGCTGATCTCGCCTGGGCTCTGCAACGTTGGGATCATGCCGCATGAGATCACCCGGCCCGGCTCGGTCGGTGTCGTCTCCCGGTCAGGGACCCTCACGTACCAGGCCGTGCACGAGCTGACGCAGCGAGGCATCGGACAGTCGACGTGCGTCGGTATCGGAGGGGATCCGGTCCCCGGCACGACCTTCGTCGACGTGCTGGAGATGTTCGAGATGGATCCCGAGACCTCTGGCATCGTCCTCATCGGCGAGATCGGGGGCGACGCCGAGGAGCAGGCGGCGGAGTTCGTGAAGGATCACGTGACCAAGCCGGTGGTCGCCTACGTGGCGGGGGTGACGGCTCCGGCAGGGAAGAGAATGGGCCACGCAGGGGCGATCATCTCTGGATCGAAGGGCACCGCCCAAGGGAAGATGGAGGCACTTCGGGATGCAGGCGCGGTGGTGCTCGATGATCCCACCAGGATCGGCGAGGCCATGGCCGAGGCCCTTTCCTAGGGTCCTGTCGGCGCTGGTCCGTGGCGACGCCGCAGACCCGTGAGCCTCGTGCTCCAGTCAGAGCGGGTCGTGCTCCCTGAGGGGCTCAGGCCAGGCCGCCTGACGGTCGAAGAAGGCCGCATTCGCGCGATCGAGCCGTGGTCGCCTGCCGGTCCTCTCGTCAGCGACGTGGGAGAGCACGTGATCATGGCAGGCTTGGTCGACACCCACGTCCACGTCAACGAGCCGGGAAGGACCGACTGGGAAGGTTTTGAATCAGCCACCATGGCGGCAGCTGCTGGTGGGGTCACCACCGTCGTCGACATGCCTCTCAACTCGGTGCCGCCCACCCTCGACGCGGCCTCGCTCGAGCTCAAGCGAGAGGCCGCTCTGCGGTCGGTGTGGGTGGACGTCGGCTACTTCGGGGGCTTCGTTCCTGCCAACAGCGGCGAGCTGAAGGGACTGGCCGATGCAGGGGTACTCGGTTTCAAGTGCTTCCTCGTAGACAGCGGCGTGGAAGAGTTCGCGCCTGTCGACGAGAAGGATCTCGATCGGATACTGCCGGACCTGCGCACCTGGGGCTTGCCCCTCATCGTGCACGCCGAGGCCCCTGAGGTGCTTGCCGAGCCGGGACAGCGGTTCGCGTCGTTGGAGCCCTCCGAGCAGCGCTCCTACGCGGCGTACCTGGCGTCACGACCGGCAGAGTCCGAAGACGAAGCGGTCAAGCGGCTGGCGGCTCTCGCCTGGCGCCACCGCGCCGCCATCCACGTGGCGCATGTCAGCTCAGCGGGCGTTCCTGCCATCATCCGCGGCGCCAAGCTGGAGGGCGTGCCGCTGTCAGGGGAGACGTGCCCGCACTACCTGACCTTCGCGGCGGAGGAAATCCCAGACGATGCCACCGAATACAAGTGCGCGCCCCCTATCCGCGATGCCGCCAACCGAGAGTCGCTGTGGACGAGCTTGAGAAAGGGCGCGATCGAGATGGTCGTCTCCGACCACTCGCCGTGCCCGGCAGACCTCAAGAGAGGAACCTTCGCCGAAGCATGGGGAGGGATATCCTCGCTTCAGCTCCGACTGGCAGCCACCTGGACAGAGGCGCGAGCCAGGGGATTCGGCCTCTCCGATGTCGCCAGATGGCTCGGGGAGGCGCCGGCTCAGCTGGTGGGCCTGCGCAGGAAAGGCACATTGGTGGAGGGCAGCGACGCCGATGTGGTCGTCTGGGACCCGGAAGCTTCCTTCGTCGTCGAGAGGCTGCTCCACAGGCACCCTGGCTCCCCCTACCTCGGCCGTAGGCTCTACGGTGTCGTGAAGTCGACCTATCTGCGAGGACACGAGGTGTGGAACGGATCGATCAACGGGAAGCCCCGAGGCCGTCTCATAGAGGGTCGCTCTTGACCGGCTTTCCCAGCCTGCCGGACCTCGGCTCGGCGCGCCTCGGTGCCTTGGTGCTCAGAGCCAACGACGAGTTCTTCGGACCAGCAGCGAGCCTCATCGACCCTGCGGAGCCCATCCACCGCGAAGGCCACTACACAGAGCATGGCAAGTGGATGGACGGCTGGGAGACGAGGAGACGCAGGGAGCCGGGCCACGATTGGTGCGTGCTCCGCTTGGGACTGGCAGGTGTGATCAGGCGCGTCGTCGTCGACACCAGCTACTTCGAGGGCAACTACCCGGAGGCGTTCTCGCTGGACGGCTGCTACCTGACGAAAGACGAGGAGTCGGACGTCGAGTCATGGCCTTGGTTCGAGCTCACCCAGGCCACCCCCCTGGAGGGCAACACCCCAAACGGCTTCGACATCGGCCCCACGCTGCTCGTCAGCCACGTGCGACTGAACATCTTTCCAGACGGCGGTGTGGCCCGTCTGAGAGTCCTTGGCCATCCGGTTCCCGATTGGAGCAAGGTCGATGAAGCACCCCTCGACCTCGCCTCGCACGCGGGGGGTGGGCATGTCATCGACTGCAGCGACTGGTTCTTCAGCTCGCCTGGCAACCTCCTGCTGCCAGGCGAAGTACAGGGCATGTGGGACGGATGGGAGACCAGACGTAGGAGAGGGCCTGGGCACGACTGGGTCGTCGTACGGCTGGGCGCCGCCGCTCTCATCTCTGGCATCGAAGTCGACACGACCCACTTCAAGGGAAACGCGCCCGCCTCGTGCTCGGTCGAGGGTGCCATGGCGGTCGAAGGCGAAGAGGTCCCTTGGAAGGAGATCCTGCCATCGTCGCCACTGGAGCCGGACGCCCTGAACGCGTTCCCGATGGCCGTCGAGCATGGCCCGTACAGCCACGTCCGGATGAACATCGCTCCAGACGGCGGCGTAGCCCGGTTCAGGGTCTGGGGGAAGCCTGAGGCTGCGGAGCTCCACAGGAGGTCGCTGCAGAGGTTCAATCTCCTCCCGTCTGCCGCAGCGGTAGCCGAGCTCCTCACATTGTGTGATCTGGTGAGTTGGGCGTCTGCGATCGAAGC
>CAZKJJ010000302.1:0-3542 GCA_964553055.1 uncultured Acidimicrobiia bacterium | reverse complement strand
CAGGGCCCCCCGAGAGGTAGTGCCGAACTGCCTTGTGCATGAGAAGGAGGTCTCATGCGATGCGAAAGATGCGGTCAGAGCCCTCTGGCCAGGGGCAATGCTGCCAGTCTGCAGGTTTGTGGGCGGCTGTGGAGCGATCGACGTGAGGCGTGGTGAGTCAGTGAGGCGTGGTGAGACATGCCAGCACCCTCGTCCGCCTTCCATGGGCGGCTTTGGCACCCGATAGATGGCACACCGTGACCCTGTTCTCAGATAGCGCTCACTGCCGGTTCTCGGTTGGTCGTTCGGTGAGTCCTGGAGGGTGGTGGGCGCGTATGCGCTAAGTATCTACGACCCCTAGGCGAATGCGAGTTCACATCAGCCGGCGGTCCGAGCGACAACGTAGTCGAAAGAAACTTTGTAGCGCGATTCGTGTGCTCTGGCGTTTACTTGTCTAAGGAGCAGATGCGGTGCTTGCCAGAGAAGTCGAAGAATCCTTTACGGCTTTCGTGAAAGAGACCGAACCTCGGTTGCGTCGCGCTTTGGTGGCAGGTTTAGGTCAGGATCGTGGGCGGGAGGCCACCTCAGTCGCTTTGGCTTACGCCTTCGAGCACTGGGAACGGATCAAGAAGATGGAGAATCCCGCTGGATATCTGTATCGGGTGGGAAGGAGTCGCGGGTCCTTCGAGCGAGTGCGAGCGAGCTTCGCGCCCGTGCCGGAAGTACACGCTCCGAACGTGGAGCCGGGACTGCCCGCCGCCTTGCGAAAGCTCTCGGAGAAGCAGAGGGTCGCAGTGGTGATGATTCACGCCTACGGGTGGTCCCGTGAGGAAACGGCTTCGTTGATGGGGTCGTCGATTTCGACGGTTGACACCCATTTGCAGCGCGGCTTGTCCAGGCTGCGACGCCAATTGGGAGTGATAGCAAATGCCTGATCTGAGCACCCAGCTACGTGAGTACTTCGAAGCCACCGCCTCGCCGATCGACGTCGAGGAGATCATCAGTGGCGATCCTTGGGTTCCCTCTAGACGCACCCCACCAAAGAGATCGACCAGCGCGAAGTGGACGTACGGTGTCGCAGCAGCTGTTGCGGTCCTGGTGGCCATTCTCGGACTAGCGCTGCTGATTCCAGGTGGGAACGAAAACGAGGTGGCCGATACGACCCCGTCGACTAGCCCGTCACAGACGTTGGTGACGGCCATGTGGCCCCAGTCGAACCTGGAGGAAGTGCAGCAGGCACAGGAGCTGGCCGACGCCGGCGACCCCGACTACACGTGGCAGGTCGACGAGGGACTTGCGTCGGATGAATACGTGTACGGCCGTATGGAGGAAGGCAGGGTCGAAATCTTCGACCGATTCGTACGTGAGGTGTTGGGCTGGGAGGCGTACCAGTGGAACCCCGGGGAGATTGGCGACGACTTTGGAGGGGATGGCACGCTCACCGACCAGCGGTTCCTGCGCTGTGCCCCGGACCGCACCAACCCGCTCTACCCGCCGCGGCCTAGCTCGGACGTGCGTTGCGAGCTGTGTGCGCCGACCATGGACGAACTCACCTACGAGTCGGTGAGCCTCGACCTCGCCCAGCTGGCCCGCCGAGGCAGCGACGGGATCTGGGTGGTGAGCCGGTGGGGGATGACTGCTCCGTTCGCGCAGGTCGACCCGACAGTTGCCGAGACGCAGGCAACCGAGCACCTGGAGGAGTTCCTCGCCGCACGGATCGCCGGCAACGGCGCCGAGGGGTACGTGGAGGTTTACTCCGGGACTGTTCCGCTCCTGTACGCCACGACCTCGGGTGCCCCGTACGAGCGATACGAGATCGACGTGGTGGACGGTCCGATCTGGCCCTACGCCTTCATGACCTTCCAGGTCCGGTTGTACGCGGACGGCGAAGCAACCGTGGTCGAGCAAGAAATCCACTGGAACGAGAATGAACGGTTCCGGCTCGATGAGAAGACAACGATCGAGAACGGCCAGCCGATCGTGCTGTCCCACACCTCTTCCGATGGTGACGTCACGGTATCGACGCCGAGCACATGGGAGGTGTTATGGGAGAGCGGGGTCGCTCAATTGGTTGCCCCGGACGTGTGGTTCGGTCTCCTGCGGCCCGTTATGGAGCCCGAGGCCAGCGACCAGGAGAGCATCGGATTCGTCGCCCCGGTCGCCTACGACGCGTGGTGCGCGGCGAACGGCGGGGCTCCGCTGCTCTCGGCGCCGGGCGATGCAGCCGCCATCGCCCAGCAGGTCATCGCCGACCCCAACTTCGAGACCACTGCGCCGGTGGCCGTGCGGGTCGGTGGCCTCGAGGCCGTGTCGATCGACGCCGAACTCGCTCCCTTGGGCAGACACTGCGGCACTGGCATTACCGACCTCAGCCGCTGGATCCACGAGCTGTGGGACCCGGGGTTCCGCCTAAGGCTTTACCTCGTCGACCTCCCCGAAGGCATGTCAGTTGAGACCCTGGCGATCACGGTCGTGGCGCCCAAGGAGCGCTTCGAGCAGTTCATCGCCGAGACCGCACCGATCATCGACTCGATCGAGTTCCACACCGGCTGACCGCGACACAAGAGCAGCCATGAGATTGACCGCCCATAGAAGAGGCGACGTGATCACCAGGAAGGAAGGCCTCATCGTTGCCACGCTGTTGGTCGCGCTGGCCGCATGCGCCCCGATCGCGAGCGACACGGACACAACTGACCTGGTGGATTCGACGGTGGCTCCGAATTCATCGACAACGATGGTCCAGCCATCGACGGTGCCGGACGCGCCGGCCGCGCCCTTCCCCATCGCGACCTTTGCCTCGATCACCGAGGATCCGGTGACCGAGGAATTGGCGGCCAGGTTCCAAACGGCACTGGAAGACTTTGTCGCGAGAGACGACATGGCTGAGGGAGGAGGGATGACAGCCACGGTGATGACCGCCGATGGCACCTGGAGCGGGACGGCCGGCACGGCAGACGGTGTCCGAGACCTACGGGTCGACGACCAGTTCGCCATTGCGAGCATCACCAAGAGCCTGGTCGCAGCCCAGGTGATGCAGATGGTCGAGGCCGGCGAGCTCGGTCTCGACGACCTTGCCACTGATCACCTTCCTCGGGATCTCGGGTTCGACACGAACGAGGCGACGATACGCCAACTGCTCAGCCATCGCAGCGGTATCCCAGACGAGTACCCGGTGCTGGACGAGATCGTGTTGACCGATCTCCAGCGGCTGTTGGAGCCGGCCGAAGTGCTGGAGCTGGTGATTCCCAGACGGGGTACTGCCGGTCTAGCGTTCGAGTACTCCGGTCCCAACTATCTGTTGCTCGGCATCATCGTCGAGCAGGTGCGGGGACGCCCACTGGTCGAGGTGCTGCGGGACGGAGTCCTCGCCATCGACGGTGTGGAGCGGCTCGTCTACCAACCCGATGAACGACCCAGCGAGCCTATGGCCATGCCCGGGGGCGCGTCGACTGCCGCCCTGGAGGCCGGTGGCGGCTATCTCCCATCGCTCGTCGCCGTGTCATCGTTCGGCGCAGCGGGGGGCATGGCGTCGGATTCGGCTTCCTTGGCGCGGTGGTGGCAGG
>CAZKJJ010000301.1:3261-3545 GCA_964553055.1 uncultured Acidimicrobiia bacterium | reverse complement strand
GTTCCGTGGCGGTCCGGCAGGCCGTCACGGTGGCCGACTAAGCTGACTCGTTCGCCGGGGTGTTTCATGAAGGCGGCGGGGTCCACCGAAGCGAGGAGCTTCGGTACAGCGAAACGAGTCCTCGTCTCCAACTCCCCGATCGATCGCGGGACCACCCGTGCCGGGGTACGCGGCACCCGCCGAGCAGGGGACGCGCCCTCGAGTTGACCCCCGAAGCTCGGCCTCTCCTCGCGTGCCGAACCTCAACTCCGTCCATTGTCGTGAAGTTGGCGATCCATCAGAGG
>CAZKJJ010000301.1:0-3251 GCA_964553055.1 uncultured Acidimicrobiia bacterium | reverse complement strand
CCATGCAGGCGGCGGGATCCACCGAAGCGAGGAGCTTCCTCACACGAAACGAGTCCTCGTCTTTCAACACCGCGATCGATCACGGGATCGTTCTCAACTGCCACTCCGCCCATCGGCGTGAAGTTGGCGATCTATCAGAGGGTTCGCGGAATCCCAGGTCTTCTCGAAGCTCGACATGTAGTGGGGGAACAGGCGGCCGCCGGCGACCTTCTGCAGATGCAGGACGGGCGAGTGGCTGGCAGGGGCACCCAGCGCGTGCACGTTGGCCAGGACGGTGTTGTCGAATCGGAACAGCGAGCAGTAGAGCGTGCAGCCGTGCTTGCGCGCTTCGATACCCGGAGTGTCGAGGAACGGGTCCCAGTAGCTCCATGTGAGCCGGCAACGGCTAGCCAGGAGGTCGTCGATGCCCTCCTCGCGACCTCGGAGCGCAACTGCTTCGGAGTCGGGGTCACCGAACAGGAGACGGACGCGGACCCCAGCGCGGGCTCTCGCGGTGGCCTGCTCGGCGAAGTCCGGGACCGCATCGTGCAGGAAGCTGCCGGCGAACGCCAGGAGGTCGATCTGATCCTTGGCTCTCTCGACGAGACCGGACAACAGGTCCACGCTCATGGAGCCACGGTTGGGGTACAACGCGACGAACTCGGCTTCACTCGCTGCGAGCGACTGTTGGTCCGACTTGGTCGACGGCCACAAGAACGCGTCGTCTTGCTCGAGCAATGCGGCGACCTTGAGTCGATGAGTTCGGTGCGGCACTCGTGCCTTGCTCACCCACCGCTCGACGGTCTTGGGGTCGACGCCGACCTGCTCGCTGAGCTCGTTGTACGTCGTGCCGGCATCGATCAGGGCGCTGCGCAGTCGTTCGTTGGACATCTTCCCTCCCGAGACGTTTAGGGACGTTTCAAGAGTCCCACAGACGTCCTGAAACGTCCAGGGATGCGGTGTGGCCGTCCCCCGCCTTCGCGGTCTTGTGGAACTGGCAACAGAGCTACCGAGACGAGAGGAACGTCAGATGAGTGCATTCGCGATCGACAGCCAGCGGCAGGCGATGGTGGCGACCGGGATCGTCGCGCCGGTGTTCGAGTGGATTGAGACCGCAGACGGGAAGCGTCGGCCGGGAGAGATCCAGGCTCGCGACGAGGACACGGGCATGCCGCTGTGGAACGTGGAAGTCTCCTATCGCACCGAGACGTTCGGCCGGGAGTCGACCGTGACCGCGAACGTCACCGTCGGCGCGGTCGAGAAGCCCACGCCGGGGATGTTCACCCCGATCACCTTCGATGAGCTGGTGGTGTCCGTGCGCCTCAACAAGAACGGAGGCTTCACCGAGTACTGGTCCGCAGGCTCGGTCAAGGATCTGGTCCAGGACTCGGCGCGGGCCCGGACCTCCGGCAGCTCGAGCGAGAAGGCGAGCGGGTCGAAGGACGCCGCGTGATGCGTGCCTCCTCACACGAGTTGGCTTGGGTGGTGTGCCTGCTCGAGGACTTGCCGCAGGTCGAGCTCCTGAGCTTGCGCGTGGAGCCGGATGACCTGCCCGTAGGCGACGTCCGCGTCCCTATCATCACGGTGCAGATGCACGCCCCGAGATGGGCCGACGCCATGGCCCTGGCGGCTGCGCTCCGTCTGCGGGAGGGCGAGGGGCGCCTGTCGGAGGGCTACCGCGGCGAGTTGCTGTGGCGGAACTGGTCGGGCTGGGCGGCGGAGGGCTCGCATGAGCAGCCGGTGCGGGTGAGCGTGACGGCGTGCGAGCGCGAGCACGAGTTCGCAACACTCTTCGACGAGACGGTGGCGTGATGGCTACGGCTCTGGACTCCCTGTCGGAAGCAACGGGAGCGCTCAAGGAAGCCACCGACCGAGCTGAGGTCGCCTACCGATCGCTGGAGTACGTCGCTCCCAAGCTGGCAGAAGAGGCCCGACGAGTGGCTCTGCAGGCGGAGGACGTGCTGATGAAGGTGGCGCATGCGCAGGAGGCGCTGCTGGGGGCTGGGCTGTGAGCGTGCTCCGGAGGATCGCAGTCGTTCTCGCCCTTGTCGCTCGTCACTGCTGGTGGTGGCTTCGGATCCGAGTGCGCTGGAAGCGGGTGTGTCGTCAGTGCCATCTGGTCGATCGGCACGTGTCCAACCGTCCTGTGTCGGGTGCAGGCAGCCAACATGGCGGGCGGGTGGACCGGTGGATCTGTCCTCAGCTGCGTCGCGTGAAGGCACGCGGTCATGCCGTCCGCCTGACGGTGCGTGCTCGCCCAGGCCAGACCGTGACCGAGCTCGAGGAAGGTGCGGAGCGGCTGGCATCCACGTTCAACGCTCACGCGTTCCGCACGTGGGCACATCCGAGCAATCCGGGCTCGACGGTCGTGGTTGAGCTCGTCATGCGGGACGTGCTGACCTCCCCCTTGACTGCGGGCGACCCCGAGCCACGCGCGGTCTGCGACACGTTGCGTCTCGGACGCACCCAGAGAGGCGCGGACTGGCGCCTGCAGATCCGTGGTCGCCACACACTGTGCGCCGGCGCCTCGGGTGCCGGCAAGGGCTCGGTGCTGTGGGGGATCTCCTGCGGCCTCGCGCCGGCAGCGCGGGTCGATCTGGTCCGGTTGTGGGGCGTTGACCTGAAGCGCGGAGTGGAGCTTGCCATGGGTCGTGAGCTGTTCACCAGCCTGGCCTACACGCCGGAGGAGGCGGTCCAGGTCCTCCGCGATCTGGTCTCGGTGATCGACCAGCGCGGCGCGACGATGGTGGGCAAGACGCGCCTCCACAAACCGATCGTCGGAGATCCGTTGCATGTGCTCGTGATCGACGAGCTCGCCGCTCTCACCGTCTACGCACCGCTCGACGTACGCCGGGAGGCCGACAAGCTGCTCGGCGTCATCCTCACTCAAGGACGAGC
This sequence comes from uncultured Acidimicrobiia bacterium, assembly GCA_964553055.1. GTDB lineage: Bacteria > Actinomycetota > Acidimicrobiia > Spongiisociales > CAZKJJ01 > CAZKJJ01. Next base: position 374 of record CAZKJJ010000301.1, on the reverse strand, counting down.
GCTCGGAGTGGTCGCCATCGCGTTCGTGCAGGACCCCCGCAAGGAGGTCGTCGGGATGCGAAGCCTGTTCACGCAGACCGTCGCATTGCGCATGCGCTCGAGCGACGAGACCGCGATGGTGCTGGGTGACGGAATGCACCGGCGCGCGCCCGCCCACCGGATCAGCCCCGCGAGACCCGGCACCGGATGGGTTGTGGAGGACACGGGAGCAGTCGATCGCGTCCGCGCCGACTACTGGCCGGATGACCTCATCCGCACGATCGCCAGTCGGTTCAACCCGGACCGCGAAGACGTCGCGCCAATCGACAGCGAGCACGCCACGTCCGAGCTGGAAGGAGCCAGGGCCTCATGACAATCAGAGAACCGGCCGGGCT
>CAZKJJ010000300.1:0-3558 GCA_964553055.1 uncultured Acidimicrobiia bacterium | reverse complement strand
CAAGGAGAACCACGGGCTCCAATGCGGGTTCTGCACGCCTGGCATGATGTTGGTCGGGAAGGCGCTCCTCGAGACGAACCCAGACCCCACAGAAGACGACGTGCGCTGGGCGATCTCGGGGAACATCTGTCGCTGCACGGGCTACGTGAACATCGTGAAATCGATCCAATGGGCAGGCGCTGAGATACGCGGCGAGCACGCAGGGAGCCAGACATGACCACCGAGACCCACCAACACCCCAAGACGTCACCCGAGATCGGAGGTATCGGGCACTCGCTACTCCGCAAGGAGGACGACAGACTCATCCAAGGGAGAGGCAACTACGTCGACGACGTGGTTCTGCCGGGCATGCTCCACATGGCGATCCTCAGGAGCCCGCTGGCGCACGCGAAGCTCGTTTCCATCGACGCTTCTGCGGCTCAGGAGCTCGAGGGAGTCGTTGCGGTCGTCACCGGTGATCTGCTCGCCCAGCACAACCTGGCCTGGATGCCGACGATGTCCGGTGACACACAAGCCGTCCTGGCCACGGACAAGGTTCGCTTCCAGGGCCAGGAGGTGGCAGCAGTCATCGCAGAGACTCGCTACATCGCAGAGGACGCGATCAAGCTGATCGACGTGGAATACGAGGAGCTGCCACCGATCACCAGCCCCCAGCAGGCCATGGAAGAGGGGGCGCCCCTCATCAGGGACGACAAGGAGGGCCAGACGGACAACCTGGCGTACGAGTGGGAGGCGGGCGATGCCGAGGCCACCCATGAGGCATTCGCCAAGGCGGACAAGATCGTCCACCTCGACACCCACTACCCGCGGTCGCACCCTGCTCCGCTCGAGACGTGCGGCATCGTCGCGGACGTCAACCCGGCAACGGGAGAGGCCACCTTGCACATGACGTCGCAGGCGCCCCATGCTCATCGCACGGTCTTTGCCCTGGTCGCGGGGCTACCAGAGCAGAAGATTCGGATCATCTCACCGGACATAGGAGGCGGCTTCGGTAACAAGGTCCCCGTCTACCCGGGATACGTCATCGCCACAGCCGCATCCCTGCTCATCGGGAGGCCAGTCAAGTGGATCGAGTCGCGCAGGGAGAACCTCATGTCGACGGGGTTCGCGAGGGACTTCCACATGCACGGCAAGTTGGCTGTCACGAACGAGGGCAAGATCCTCGGTCTGCGGGCGGAGATCTGGTCCGATCAGGGGGCCTTCTACGCGGATGCCCAGCCGAGCGCCTTCAGGGCGGGGCTGTTTCACATCTGCACTGGCTCCTACGACTACCCGGCTGCGCACGTCGTGGCGCGGGGCGCCTACACGAACAAGGCACCGGGAGGTGTGGCATATCGATGCTCATTCAGGGTGACGGAGGCGTCGTACTTCATCGAGCGCCTGGTGCAGACCGCCGCCTACGAGCTGGGCATCGACCCTGCCGAATTCAGGAGGAACAACTTCATCCAGCCGGATCAGTTCCCATACCACTCGCCAACAGGCTTCGTCTACGACTCCGGAGACTACGAAGCGGCGCTGCAGCTGGCGCTCGACACGGTCGACTACGAGAGCCTCCGAAAGGAGCAGATACAGGCTCGCGAGGAAGGGAGGCTGATCGGAATCGGGGTCGCCAGCTTCACGGAGGTGGTGGGGGCGGGCAACAGCCGCCAGTACGACATCCTCGGACTGAAGATGTTCGACTCGGCGGAGCTGCGTGTCCACCCAACCGGCAAGGCCATTCTCAAGCTGGGGGTTCGAGCCCAGGGCCAGGGCCACGAGACGACGTTCGCTCAGATCGTTGCGGAGGAGCTGGGCATTCCCGCGAACGACATCACGGTCAAGGAAGGGGACACGGACAACACCCCCTATGGCCTTGGAACGTACGCTTCGAGGAGCACCCCCGTGGCAGGAGCTGCCACCGCCATGGTCTCTCGCAAGATCAGGGAGAAGGCACGGAAGTTGGCTGCGCATCTCCTGGAGGCCTCGGATGAGGACCTCGAGTGGGAGACGGGTCGCTTCTTCGTGAAGGGCTCTCCTGATCGGGGAGCCACGATCCAGGAGATCGCCTTCGCTGCCTACACGAACCACCCTGAGGGGATGGAAGCGGGCCTGGAGGGGGTCCACTACTACGACCCACCCGAGATGACGTACCCGTTCGGTACCTACGTGGTGGTCGTCGAGGTTGATCCCGAGACGGGCGTCTGGGAAGTGAAGCGGATGGTGGCGGTCGACGACTGTGGCGTGAGGATCAACCCCATGATCGTCGATGGGCAGATACACGGCGGTCTCGCGGAGGGCTTCGCAAAGGCGAACATGCAGTGGATCACCTTCGACCAGGACGGGAACGACCTCTGTTCCGACCTCATGGACTACCTGATACCCACCGCCTGGGAGACGCCGCGGTTCGAAACGCTCGCCACCGTGACTCCCTCGCCGCATCATCCGCTGGGTGCCAAGGGCGTCGGTGAGTCGGCGACCGTCGGCTCGCCTGCCGCTTTCGTCAACGCCGTGGTGGACGCAGTGGCGCACCTCGGTGTTCGCAACTTGGACATGCCTGTCCTTCCAGACAGGGTGTGGAGCGCCATCCACGGAGCAGAGTCCTAGGAGTTGACACTGGACGTGCTGACAGCCGCCGCCGAGGCACGAGCCGCGGACGAGGCGTTCGTGCTGGCCACCGTGGTGTGGAGCCGAGGCCCTTCGTCTGGGAAACAGGGCTCGAAGGCTCTGATCCACGCGGACGGTCGGGTTGAGGGCTGGCTGGGTGGGGCATGCGCTGAGCCGACGATCGTGATAGAGGCAAGGCGCGCCCTGGCGGATGGGAGATCGAGACTGTTGGCACTGGGCCTCGAGGGTGATCTGCCTCCAGGGCTCTCAGACGATGTGACTACCGTGGCCATGGCCTGCGAGAGCGAGGGTGCGATGGCCGTGTTCATGGAACCCGTGTTGCCTGTTCCCCGTCTGCTCGCGGTTGGGAGGTCTCCTGCCGTCGACATGTTGGTGACGCTCGCCTCCGCGCTGGGTTGGAAGGCCGCGGTCGTCGACGACGGAGGCTCGGCTGACAGGCACCCAGGCATAGGATCCGTGCTCACCAGCGTCACGGCGCTGCGTGAGGCCGGCAGGGGAACCTTCATCGTCGTGGCGACGCAAGGACACTACGACGAGACGGCGTTGGCGCATGCGCTCGAATCGGATGCGGGCTACGTCGGCCTCGTCGCCTCGCGCAAACGCGCCGACTCGGTGTTGGAGATGCTGCGATCCCAGGGCGTCTCAGATGAGCAGCTCGCCAGGGTGCATGCCCCTGCGGGGCTCGACCTCGGGCATATCTCTCATCAGGAGATGGCGGTGGCCATCCTGGCGGAGCTGGTGGCCACCAGAGCGACAGGCGAGGTGACGACGGCGGTGGCACCACCCGACCTGCCCGAGACCGCAGTCGATCCCGTCTGTGGCATGACGGTCGACGTTGCAGACGCCAGATACACCACCGAATACGAGGGGTCCACGTACTACTTCTGTGCTGCGGGCTGCGTGCGCTCCTTCGAGGCGGATCCCGCCCGCTACCTCTGATCTGTCCAGGCCTCT